>NZ_JBQTHF010000039.1:0-44449 GCF_052390155.1 Actinokineospora sp.
TCACCACCCCTTCCCTCACCACCCCTTCCCTCACCACCCCTTCCCTCACCACCCCTTCCCTCACCACCCCTCCCTCACCACCCCTTTCTCCGCCCCCTTCTCACCTCTGCAATCTTCGCCGCTGTCCATAGGAAACGATCGCCCGCGTGGCGGCCGGGGGGTGGCCGCCACGCGAGCGAGCGGGGGCTACTGCGCCCCGGAACCTTCCGTGCGGTTGCGGCGGCGGCTCCATAGCAGGGCCAGGCCGCCCAGACCGGCTAGGCCAAGACCCACAGCCAGCAGCGGCAGGACGTTCGCGCCGGTGTCGACCAGGTCGGGGCTTCCCGGTGGCGGTGGCGGTGGCGGTGCCAGTGCCACATCATCGCTGGTGCCGCAGTTCGGGTCGGTTGTCCCGGTCTTGCAGTTGTTGCCCGGGATGTCCGACAGCACCGCGTTGAGCAGGACTCGGTCACCCGAGTTCGGGTTGTTGACCTTGACCGAGTAGGTCACTGTCACCGAACTCTCGACCGCGACCGGTCCGCTCCACGACAAGGTTGTGCCGGTGAGGCTCACCGATCCCGTCGTGGCCTGGGCGTCGTTGTTGTAGGTGGCGTCGTCCAGCACCTTCGACAGGTCATCGGTGAAGGTGGCGGGTTTCTCGTCGGTGTAGGCGACTTGGCCCGTGTTTCGGACCGTCACGGTGTAGGTGACCTTGTCGCCAGGTTTGACCGATTCGCCGGTGGACTTCTTCTCCAGGGCGATACTCGACGTCTTGGTGGTGATCTTGCACGCCTCGTCGGTCGACTCCGCCTTGCAGTTGCTGCCAGGGATGTCCGACAGCACCGCGTTGGTGAGCAGGTGGTCGCCGGTGTCGGGATCGTTGACCGTCACCGAATACGTCACCGTCACCGACTCCCCGATCAACACCGGACCGCTCCACGACACCACGTCTTCTTCGACTTTCACCTCGCCCGCGGTGGCCTCGGCGTCGTCGTTGTAGGTGGCGTCGTCGATTACCGTTGCCAGATCGTCGCTGAAGGCGGCGAGCATGTCGTCGACGTAGTCGACCTGGCCGGTGTTCGTCACGGTCACCGTGTACGTCACGACCGCACCCGGATCGACCTCCGCCGCGCTGGAAGTCTTCGCCAGCATGAGACCGGACGTCTTGGTGACGGTCTTGCACGCCTCGTCCGTCGATTCCGCCCTGCAGTTGTTGCCGGGCAAGATCGACGTGATCGCGTTGGTGAGCAGGTGATCGCCCTCGTCGGGGTCGTTGACCGTCACCGAGTACGTCACGGTCACCGTCCCGCCCACCGGAACCGGACCGGTCCACGTCACCACGCCATCGGTGACGACCACCTCGCCCGCGGTGGCCTCGGCGTCGTCGTTGTACGTGGCGTCGTCCAGCACCGTCGCGAGATCGTCGTCGAAGGTGACGGGTTTCTGGTCGGTGTAGTCGACCTGGCCGGTGTTGGTCACCGTGACCGTGTACGACACGATCTCGCCGGGCTCGGCGGTCGCCATGTCCGAAGTCTTGAGGAACGCCGCACTGGCGACGCGGATGGTCGAGCCACACGCCGGGTTGGTCGAGCCGGGCTTGCAGTTGTTGCCCGGGATCGAGGACGTGACCACGTTGGCGATGATCTTGTCCCCGGTGTCCGGGTCGTTGATCGTCACCGAGTACGTCACCGTCACCGACTGCCCGACCAGCACGGGCCCGACCCACGCCACCACGCCGTTGACCACGCTCACCTGTCCGGCGGACGCGGCGGCGTCGTTGTTGTAGGTGGCGTCGTCCAGCACCTTCGACAGGTCGTCGGTGAAGGAGGCGAGTGTGTCGCCGGAGTAGTCGACCTGGCCGGAGTTGGTGACCGTCACCGTGTAGGACACTTTCGCGCCCGGCTCCGCCGACACCGCGTCCGAGGTCTTCGCCAGGGTCAGCTCGGACCCCCGCGTCGTGGTCTTGCAGGCCGGATCGGCCGAGCCGGGCGTGCAGTTGTTGCCCGGAACCGTCGACGTGACCGCGTTGGCGATGATCTTGTCCCCGGTGTCGGGGTCGTTGACCGTCACCGAATACGTCACCGTCACCGACGTGCCGACCGCCAGCGGTCCGCTCCAGGTGAGGATGTTGTTCTGGAACTGGACGGCGCCGCCGGACGCGGTGCCGTCGTTGTTGTAGGTCGCGTCGTCCAGCACCTTCGACAGGTCGTCGGAGAAGGAGGCGGTGCCGTCGGCGTAGTCCACCTGGCCGGTGTTGGTGACCGTGACCGTGTACGAGACGCGGCCGCCGGGGTTCACCTCCTGCGTGCTGGACGTCTTGGCCAGCGCCATCCCGGAACTGCGGGTGGTGCTCATGCAGGCCGGGTCGGTCGAGTTCGGCTGACAGTTGTTCCCCGGCACGGACGAGCTGACCGCGTTGCGCAGGATGTGGTCGCCGGTGTCCGGGTTGTTCACCGTCACCGAGTACGTCACCGTCACCGACTGTCCAATCGGGACCGGCCCGCTCCAGCTCACCACACCAGGTTGGTAGGACACGGTTCCACCCGACGCGGTCGCGTCGTTGTTGTAGGTGGCGTCGTCGAGCACCTGGGCGAGGCTGTCGGTGAACGACGCGCCGCCCGCCGGGTAGTCGACCTGCCCGGTGTTGGTGACCGTCACCGTGTACTGGATCGTCTCGCCGGGATTGGCCGTCTGCCTACTGGCCACTTTGGACAGTCCGAGACCGGAGGTGCGGGTTTCGGTCATACACCCCGGATTCGCGGGCGTCGGACAGGTGTTGCCCGGCGTCGGGGAGCTGATCGCGTTGCGCAGGATGTGGTCCCCGGTGTCCGGGTTGTTCACCGTCACCGAGTACGTCACCGTCGCCGTCTGGCCGACCTTCAGCGCGGCCCGCCAGATCACCACGGTGGGCTGGAAGAACACCGTGCCGGTGCTGGCGACCGCGTCCTGGTTGTAGGTGGCGTCGTCGAGAACCTGGGTGAGGTCGTCGGTGAAGGTCGCCTCGCCCTCGGCGTAGTCCACCTCCCCGGTGTTGGCCACCGTCACGGTGTACTGCACCGACTCACCCGGGTTGGCGGTCTGCCTGCTCGCGACCTTGGACAGTGCCAGGCCGGGGACTCGGTCGAGTCTGGTCATCGTCCGGCAGGCGGGGTCGGTCGAACCGGGAGGACAGTTGTTCCCCGGCACGGTGGACGTGATCGTGTTGAGCAGGGACTCGTCGCCGCCGTCGGCCCGGTTCACCGTCACCGTGTAGGTGACCGTCACCGAGGTGTTGACCGCGACCGGGCCGAACCAGCCCAGATATCGGCCGTCGAACCCCACATTGCCCGCCGTCGCCTGCCCGTCACCGTTGTAGGTCGCGTCGTCCAGCACGGCGACGAGGTCGTCGGTGAACGACGCCCGATCGGCGTCGGTGAAGTCGAGCTGGCCGTTGTTGGTGACAGTGACCGTGTATCTGACTATCGCGCCCGGTCTGACCGCCATCTGGTCGGAGGTCTTGAGGAACACGACCGACTTCGCGCACACCGCCGAGATGTCGTAGGCGAGCTGCGCGGCGGCGCTCGTCTCGACGCTGCCCACACCGGGGACGGAGACCAGCATGGCCGCGGTGTTGGCGATGGCCGCGGGCGCGCCGTTGCACACCTGGCCGACCGAGGTCCTGAAGCAGACCTGCGGCGCGTCACCCGCCCACCGGACCTCCACCCTGGGCCGGGCCGCGGTGTTCGGCGGGAACGCCGCCGGGTTGGCGTCGACGATCCGCACGTCCGCGCTCAGCGTCGCGGTGTTCCCGGTCACCGGGATCGAGGAGATGTCGATCGTCTGCTGGCTCGCGGGGTAGGAGACGCCGTCGAACCCCGGCACCACCGCGCCGCTGCCGTCGCGAAGGGTCACCACGGAATTGCGGTAGTTGGCGGGTGCGAGATCGGCGATCGTCACCGTCGCCCACCGGGACACGTGGCTCTGTCCGCCGTCGCAGTAGTACTGCGTCGGGGTGAGCGGTGTCGTCCTGGTCGACGTGGTGGAACACCGCCCCGCCCCGGTGATGGTGTTGAAGATCTCGAAGCGGCCGACGTCACCGACCGCCCACAGGCATTCCGGCAGCGCCGGGTCCTGCCGGATCGAGTAGTTCTTCATGTCGATGCCGGACGAGAACGGCTGGGTGCCCGCGCAGATGGCGTTGGTGGCGAAGTCGAAACAGTTGTAGGTGCTGGGGAACTCCAGGCCGTCCGGCGGCCGGACGACCACGCGTCGCGACGACGAGGTGTAGAGCCTGGTCCCCAGCAGCAGCGGCGAGCCGTACCCGTTGAATCCCATGTCCGAGTTCGCGGCGGGGATCTGCCAGGGCGGCACCGGAAGGTCCGCGTTGCCGTTGCCCGCCCGACGACAGTCCCAGTTGCCTTGGCCCGCCCCGATGTGGATGTACCAGCAGGCGCCGATGACCTCGCCTGCCGCGTTCAGGTAGGGCGCGGCGTATCTGGTTTCGGAGTCCGGTCTGTCGGCGCGGATCGGGTAGTTCCGGCACGAGGTGTTGGTCGCGGTGTCGAGGCAGAACCGCTGCTCGGTGAACCGTCGCGGTACGCCCGGCTCCTTCAGCGACCGCGTCAGCGACCCGAACACGTACCGGCCGAAACCCTCGACGACCGTCCGGCCCTGTGCGGGCTCGAATCCGGGCAGGTTCTCGGCCACCCGGACCGGGAAACCCGCGCACGCCGTCAGCGTGCTGGTGTCGAAGCACAGCAGCAGACCCGAGGCCATGACCCAGTACGAGCGGCTGCCGATCCGGGCGTTGCCGCTGATGTCGGCGTACGCGCTGGCATCGCCGCCCGGGTCCGGCTCGGAGGTCGCGGCGAGCTGGGTGAAGCCGCACGAGCGTTCGGTGGCGAGGTCGACACAGGCGACCCCGACCCGGGAGCCGCCATCGGCCACCCCCACGGGGAAGTACAGCTTTCCCGACGGGTCGATGTACTCGGCACCGGGCGAAAGAGGAGTGAGGTAGCGGTCTGGGCCGGTGTTCATCGGCGCACCGTTGTCGGGCGAGAAGTACGAGCCGTTCGCGCCCCAGCCCGGGCACACGGCGCCGGAGGACTTGTTGTGACACTCCATCAGCGTCACCGCGCGACCCGCGGGCCGGTGGTGGTGGACGTTGTAGACGTTGGCGCCGAAGAAGATCGCGTAGGTGCCGTCACCACCGCCCCTCGATCCCTGGAAACCGCCATCGGGGCTGGGCAGGTAGGACAGGTTGCCGGTGGCGCCGTCGGGGATGTCCGCCGCCCCGGCGCGGATGTTGGTCGTGCCCGCGGGCGGCTCGTTCGGACCGAAGCTCGCGCCACTGTCGGCCGACCAGGCGCGGGCGAACCCGGGTGGCACGCCGAAGGTGCCGGGGACATAGGTCTGCAGCGCGCCGATCGGGTCGTCGATGCGGACGTCGGCGGGGGTGCCCGAGGTGTTGCCGTAGGACAGCACCCAGTTGATCGTCTCCCCCGGGCGGACCGACGAGGTCGACCCCGTCTCCGCCACGATTCCGGCCTTCGCCAGCGTTCCTGAGGGCTGGCCGCCGACCGCGCCCGCGACGACGGGCGCGACGGCGGGCAGCACCACCGTCGAGGTCACCGTCGAGGCGACCAGGGCGAGCACGAGCGGCAGAGCGCGCAACCGCTTTCGTTGTCCTGTCACTGCAGCATCCATTCTCGTCGCTCGATGGCCTGCGCGGTCACGGAGCATCCGGCGATTCACTTGCTTTCCTTCCGCCGCCAGTGATCTAGGTGGCCACGAACGTTTGCCGTGGTCGGCCGGTCCACGGCGTGGCTGGCGGTGCCGCGGGAAAGACGCTCGTACTGGACGTACTTGGTCTTTTCTGCGGTGCCGTCAGCCGCGTCGTGGGCCTGTCGAACGCGGTGAACGTTTGTGGTCGCCGCACTAGGCGTCCACGTCCGCGCGAACCCGCGGTTCCCGATCGGGAGTGGCGGCCGCGGTCGCGGGCCGCTGGAACCGGCGGTAGCCGACATAGCCGAGGCCGAGCACGAGTGCCGCGCCGAGCCCGGCGGCGACCGAGGCGACGAACGACGGCGACGACCCGGCGGCCGGGGCGGCGGCGGTTGCCGTCCCGGTGTCGATGTCGCTGGAGCAGACCAGCGGCCGGGTCGACTCCGCCAGGAGCAGGCACGCGGTGGAGATGACCTTGCCGGACGGCGTGGTCGCGTTGATCATGGTGCCCGCCAGGGTGAACACGGCCTCGCCCTTCGCGGCGATGTCGACCGACCACCGGATGTGCGTCGGGTCCACCTGGCTGCCGCCGCCCGCGTCACCGACTCGGACAGCGCCACCGGTGGTCAGCACGACCGACGCGCCCGCGAGCGGTTCGGTGGCCGCGTTCCGCACTGTCACCAGGAACCGCACGTCCTGGCCCGGCGCGAGGACGTCGGTCGCGTTGTCCAGGTTGATCGAGGCGATGGGCGCCGCGGCGCTCGCGGGCGTCGGCAACGCGGACAGCAGCAGGGCGAGTCCCGCGGCGAGCAGTCCGGCGAGAACGCGTGGTCGGGACCCGGTCGTGGACATTTCGGTACTCCTCAAGGCTGTTGCCCGGTTTCGGCGCGGTCACTTCAGGGCGAAGAACTCGATCTCGCTGATCGCGACGGTCTTGCGTTTGGTGCCGCTGTAGACATCGACGACCTCGATGGTCACCGAGGTGACCAGCGTGGTGTTCTTCAGCTCGATCGTCTGCGCGCGGGAACTGTCCTGTGGCAACACGTTCTCGCCCTTGCCGGTGTTGTAGGTGAGCCGCAGGATCGACGGTCTGCCGTCGTCGGTGAAGGTGTCGCTCGATCCTGAGTAGACGATGAGGCTGCGCAGCAGATAGCTCTCGGAGAACCTGAAGGTGATCTTCGGGCGGGCGCCGCCCACCTGCGCCATCCAGTAGGTGTTGTTGTAGGTGTCGGACACCAGCCCGGGCTCGTGGTCGGGCAGCGCCGTCACCGAGGACACCGTGGTGGGCCGGACCGGTTCGAGGTTCGGCGCCACCTTCTTGTACAGCGCCCGCATGTTGTCGATGACCGTGGTGCGGAACGGCGGGTACACGGCGTAGGTCAGGCCGAGGACCAGCGCGACGACGACCAGGACGGTGCGCAGCCTGCGCAGCGACAGCGACGCCAGCCACGACCGGTGCTCCCTGGTGCCCTTCTGCCCCGGCCTGGTGCCCGCCGGGAACTTCTTGGTACGGCGCCGGAACAACCTGCGCCACCAGGTCGGCTTCACTACGCCCGCGTCGGCCAGCGACTCGCCGCAGCGGCTGCAGAAGTTGCGGGTGGGCGCGTTGCCCTCGCCGCACACCGCGCACACCAGGTCGTCCAGTTCGAGCCTGCGACTCGGTTTGGTGCGCACGATCGCCCGGGTCTTGATGATCGCGGGCGCCGGGGTCAGCTCGGGCGGCTGGTCGACCACCCGGCTCTCGGCGAAGCCGCTGACCGGCTGCGCGAGCGCGGCCACCAACTCGGGGTCCGGCGCGGTGTTCTCCGTTTCCGCCAACGGTTCCGCCGGCTTCGGCGGCGTGACGGCGGACGGCGGTGTCGTGGCGCCGGGCGGCGGGGTATTGGCTCCCGGTGGGGGTGGTGGCGCCTTCGCACCGGGCGGCGGCGGGGTCGCCTTAGCACCGGGCGGCGGCGGTGGCGTCTTGGCGCCTGGCGGTGGTGGCGTCTTGGCGCCCGGCAGCGGTGGCGTCTTGGCGCCGGGCGGCGGCGGTGGCGTCTTGGCGCCCGGCGGCGGGGGTGTCTTCGCGCCCGGCAGCGGCGGTGGCACCTTCGCGCCGGGCAGCGGGGGCGGCACTTTGGCGCCCGGCGCAGGCGGTGGCACCTTCGCCCCCGCGGGCGGTGGCGGTGGTTTCTTCGCCCCCGGCGGCGGTGGCGGTGGTTTCTTCGCCCCCGGCGGCGGCGGCGGAGTCTTCTTCGCGTCCGCGGCGGCGGGCGGGTCCGCGGCGGGCGACTCGGCCGCGGAGGTCCACGTCGCGAGCGCGGACACCGTCGCGGGCTCGCGCTTGTCGACGTAGACCCGCTCCGGCAGCCACGACGCGACCTTCCGGCGCACCCGCTGCCACCAGGTGAGCTTCTCCTCGACCGGCGGGGGCGGCTCCTCTACGACGATGACCACCTCGGGCGGCGGCGCGACCTTCTCGCCGTTCCACTCCAGGAACTTGCCGCAGTCGCCGCAGAAGGCGGCGGCCTCGTCGTTGTGGTTGCCGCACATCGTGCACACGATCATGCGATCACCTCCAGCGTGTGTGCCACGTGCACGGGCTTGGCCGCCCGGATCACCGCGGCGACCGCCGCCTCGGACACCGCGGCGGCGTCGTTCGGCCGGACCACCACGCGGACCCAGTGCTCGACGTCGGTCGGCGGCTCCGGGCGGGGCCGGATCGACCAGGACGTCCCGCCGCTCTCGGTGATCTCGACCTCGCCGTCGATCACCACCGCGAGGTGGCGGCGCAGCCCGGCCATGGTGCCGCGCATCCTGAACAGGTCGACGGCCTCGGCGACGACCGCGCGCTGCGCACTCATCGGCCAACTCTCGTCCAGCAGCACCCCGAACCAACTCGACAGCCAGCGGACGAACTCCTCGGGCGCGAGCAGCGGATCGATGTAGCCGTGCACGCAGTCGATCATGTTGATGATCGGGCCGAGCACGTCGTCCATGGCCGCGGTCCAGCGCACCGCGAACTGGTCCTCGCCGTACACCGCGGGCAGGTAGTTGATCAGCGGATAGGGCGAAGGCACCGGCGGTGTCCACACAACGAGGTCGCGCCCAGGGTCGACAGCGGTCATGACTGGTCCGCCTCCCCGGAATTAACCCCGGTGGGTGCGTCGGGTCGGGACTGTCCGGTTTGGTGGGTGCCGGTGGCTGGGTCGCGTCCCGTTCCCCTTAGGTGCGGTTGGCAGCGTGGTGCTGTACGGCGACCGGAGGTCGACACAAGGGGCGGTGCTGGGTTCATGACTTCTCCACTCGGACTTGGTGGTCGTAGGAGAACGCCAGACCGCCCGCGCCGACCGGCAGCCGGTTGACCTCCGCGCCGCGTTCGCCGGTGACCGGATTCGCGCCGAACAGCCGCACGTCCTCGACCACGTCCACCCCGCGCACCGACTGCAGCAGCGCGAACACCTCGCCGTGGCTGACCCGCCTGCCGAACGGCCACCCCGTGCCGTCCTCGCCGCCGGTCAGCGGGTTGATGTAGGCGTAGAGCCGCTCCAGCGCCCGCATCCGAATCTCGTCCGGGTCGAGCCGGGTGCGCGCGACGAGCCGGGCGATCACGGTGACGCCCCGGTAGCGCGCCGGTTCGACGAGCACCCGGGTGCCGACCAGCCGCACGTCGTCGAGTCGGGTCGCGATGCGCTCCAGCGTGCCGGGGGCGGGCACCAGGTCGGCGAAGAGCAGTTCCCGGTTCTTCTGCGCCGCGGCAGGCACCACCAGCACCTTCACCGCGCCGTGCGCCACGTCGTCCTCACCCGCGGTCAGGCAGTGGATCCTGGCCACCTCCGGCGCGGCCTCGCGCGCGATCGCCTCGTAGTCCTCGGCGGTGACCGCGCGGCTGCGGGTGCGCAGCATGATCGGCCCGCGCGCCTTGGCCTCCTCCAGCGTCTCGCCGTCGACACCGCCGCCCGCCGGGTGCAGGTTGGTCACCCCCGAGACGAACGGGATGGACCCCTTGAGCGTGTCGATGGCATACCTGGCAACGTTTCCGCGCGCGCCGCCGCCGCTGTAGTAGCGCCGCATCCTGATCATCGCGTCCCGCGGCGGGATCGCGCCGTACTGGCGCAGCAGCCGGTCCTCCAGCCGCACCGCGGGCCCGAACTCGACCTGGCCCGCGACGCCGTCGAGCACGTAGTGCGGGTCGTCGGGGCCGCTGTTGGCGAAGTTGTCCACCCTGGTCCACTCCTGCCACCCGGTGTCCATCGCCACCTGCAGCGTGGCCGGGTGCGACCCGGCGAGCACCGGGGTCTGGCCGAGGTCGAACCGCTGCCCCGGCACACCTTCGGACTCACCGAGTTCCTCGAACTCGATGATCTCGCCGTGCACCGCGGACGCGGTGGCGCCGACCGTGCCCGCGGTGATCCCGCGGACGACCGGCGACGAGCTGTAGGCGGCCTGTCCGGGCAGCGGCTCGATCACCCGCACCCGCAGCCAGCCCGCGCGCTGGTCGTCGATCAGACTCGCCTCGTGCGCCTTGGGCAGGTGCACCACGATGCGGCCGGACTTGTTGAGCCCGCCGGTCTCGTCGGTGGTCACCTGGCACGGGTCCCACCCGTCGCCCGTCCACGCCTCCCAGATCAGCGGCGGGTACTTCGGGTTGACGCCGACACCCTTGCTCTCGCCGTCGAAGTCGATCCGCACCGCGCAGCTCGGCCCCGGCTCGCGCAGCCCGATGAGCAGCGCGTCGTCGAGCTGCGGCGGCTCGTCGAACGCGGCGAACTCCTCGCCGAGGTCATAGGCGGTGGTCTGGTTCTCGCTGGCCACCCCCCGGCCGGTGACCCGGCGCATGGCGCTGATCTCGGTCGGCAGCACCGGCAGATCGACCAATGTGGAGAACACGATGGCGTCCTCGCTCTCGGTGCGCGTGGTGGACACCTTCGTGCCCGCGCGGATCACCAGCGGCGCGCGCGCGGGCGTGGACAGCCAGAAGGTGATCGGCGCCACCGCGGGCGTCGGCGGCAGCATCCGCAACCCCAGCAGTTCCAGGAACTTCACATACAGCCGGTCGGGCACCCGGTTGAGCCGGTAGCAGAGCTGCTCGGTCATGAACGCGAACGTCTCGATCAGCGTCACGCCGGGGTCGGACACGTTGTGGTCCGTCCACTCTGGACAGCGGCGCATCACATACCGTTTGGCCTCGTCGACGAACTCCTGGAATCGGCGGTCGTCGAGACTGGGCGCGGGAAGCACCATCAGTAGTCCCCCTCGTCGGGAATCGTGTAGAAGGGGTGCACCAGGTTCCGCTCGTCGTTCTCGCCCTTGACCACGTACGCGATGTCGATGAACAGCAGGTTCTCCTGGTCCTCTGCGGGATAGACGTTCACCTCGCGGACACTCGCGCGCGGCTCCCACATGGCCAGCGAGTCGCGCACCTCGCTCTCGATCCGGGCGAACACGGTCGTCGTCGCGCTCTCGAAGGTGAAGTCGCGCAGCTTCGAGCCGAACCGGGGCCGGAACGGGCGCTCCCCGGGGTAGGTCGACAGCACCAGGGTCATCGCCTGCTCCAGCTTGCGCGGGCCGCCGACGGTGGCGATGGTGCCGTTGGCCGTGACGTCGAACGGGAACGACCAGCCGCGGCCGATGAAATCGTCTTCGATCATGGGGTGCCCCCGGGGCCTAGATCGGGATCGGGACGCCGTTGACCAGCAGCGTTCCCACGATGTTGACGATGGAACCCTGGATGGTGACGGCCTGGGCGGACTTGACGATCAGGTTCATGCCGCCGTCGACCAGCATGGTTCCGCTGGGTCCGGCGCCGATGTTGACGAAGCCGTTCAGGGCGGCGATGTTGATGTTCGGCAGCGGGGTCATGGTCACCCCGGGCACCGGCGCGGCGGTGATGTTGACCCCGCCGTTGACCTGGTCGACGGTGATGCCGACCTCGCCGTTCTGCGAACCCATGCGCACCGCGGAGCCGAGCGCACCGGTACCGGGGGGCACCAGCGGCGCGGCACCGCCGTCGGTGCCGCCGCCCTGGTCGCCGCCTGTCGGGTCGAGGACAGGCGGCACGGGCGGGGGCAGCGGCGGCGGCACGTCGTAGAACAGCAGCGCGTTGCCCGTGCTGGAGATGTAGCCGCGGTGGTGGATCTCGCTGATCATCCCGGGGGTGAGCACCGACCCGTCGATCGACTGCTGGACCTCGTTGGCCGCGTCCGTGGCGAGCCGTTGGCCGATCTGCCCACCGATGATCGCGCCCAGCGGCCCGGCGTACGCCCCGCCGAGGGACGCGCCCGCCATCTGGCCCGCCACGCCCGCCATCGCGCTGCCGAGACCGGGGAGCCCGCCCGCCATGATCGGCCCGGCCGACGCGATGCTCCACTGGGTGAGGTTGTTCATCATCGCGCCGATGACGTAGGGCCTGCGCGCGTCGCCGAACTCGAAGGCGACCAGCACTTCGTCGCCGATCTCGGGCATGAACATGGCGCCGCTGCGCTGCCCGGAGCAGAACTGCGTGTTCGGCGCCCAGTCGGTCTCGAAGTCCAGCGCCAGCCACGGCAGCGTCACCTTCACCCGGCCCTTGCCGAGCGGGTCGGCGCAGTTGCTCACCACGCCGCACACGACGCTGTCCAGCACCGTCCCACCGCCCGTGCGGCGACTGCTCTTGGACGTCAGCCCGAGCATCGTGCGGTCCTGCCTGCCGTGCGCGGAGAACACGACGCGGTAGCCGAACTCGGACTCGTCGTAGATGTGCCGGGCCCGCGACACCTGCCAGGAGCCCGCGAACGCGGTGGGCACCCCACCGATGTTGACCTTGACGCCGGGTTGGATGGCCGCGTTGCCCTTGGCCTCCCCCTCGGCCTCGGCGAACGTGCTGCCGACGTCGGTGCCCAGCGCGGCGGCGATCATCGGACCGGAGGTCGCCATGGTCACCGAGTCCGCGGCGGGCCTGTCGACCACGACGCGCGCGGTCGCGCTCGGCGGCGGGCCGAGGAAGCCCACCGGGGAGCCGAGCAGCCCGCCGGTCGCCTCGGCCAACTCGGCGTCCAGCGCCTGCTCGGCGCCGCGAATGCCATCGCGGATGCCGTCGAGACTGAACTGCTGGGCGGAGTCCGCGACCGCGTCCAACGAACCCTTGACCGCCGAGAGCCCGCTGTTGGTGAACTGGTCGCCCATCCCGGCGGGCGAGGGATCCGAGCCGGTGGGCGTGCCGGAGACCTGCGACAGGGTCTGGCGCAGCATCGGGTCCCACACCCGCAGTTCCACATCCGGGGTCAGGTTGCCCGCGGTGATCCGCGGCCGGAAGCTGATGAGGTTCTCCGGGAACGTCACCTCCACCTCGGTGTCGGCCGCCAGTACGTCCGCGAGCAGACTCCTGCCCATGCCGTCCAGCCCGCCGCCCATCGAGTTGAGGTTGTCGGTGGAGGGCCGGAAGTAGAACTGCCCGTCGGTCACGCCCACCTCGAACCCGATCTCCATCGCCCGCGCGGTCAGGAACTCCCAATCGGTCTGGTTCACCTGCGCCATGTAGGCGTGCGTGGTCGCGGTGGGCATCACCGTGCCGACCGACAGCCCCGCCTCGTTGGCGACCCGGCGGGCGATGTCCGCGTCGGTGACGTTGATGAAGCTGCGGCTGCGCTTGGCCCGCTGCAACCGGTGCGCGGCGGTGTAGCCGCGCACGATGGTGCGAATGGTGATGCCCTGCACCAGCGCCTCCATCGCGGTGACCTCACCGACGATGAGCGGCACCGCGGTGCCGCCTGCTCCGGCACCGACCACGGTCACGGCCGCGCCGATGGTCACGTTGGCCAGCGCCATCGAGTTGCCGTCGAGATCGAGGAAGGTCAACTCGAACATGCCGGGCAGGTGCAGGTCGTTGTCCACGACCACCCGCAGCAGCCGGTTCGCCACCGCGGGCGGCAGCGGCGCGCCCCCGATGTTCACGCTCGGCCGCGCGGTCGCCTCGGTGTTGGCGATTCCCTCCAGCGGGCGGCTCATGACTTGTCCGGCAGGCCGAACAAGCCGGGACCGGGCAGCGACAGCGTGCGGCCCGGTTTGATCCGCAGCGGATCGTCGAGGCCGTTGGCCTCGGCCACGGCCCGCCACGCCCGCGGCGAGCCGTAGGCGTGGTTGGCGATCTGCACCAGGCCCTCGCCCTGGGTCACCACATGCTTGGTGCGCCCCGGAATGCCGCCGGAGGTGGGGTTCTGCTTCGGCAGCGGCGCGGTGTACTCGACCAGGGTGAGGGAGACCTTCGCCCACACCGGGATCCCGGTCCAGTCGAACCGCTCGTACTCGACGTCGACCTTCTCCAGGTTGACCTTCGTCCCGGTGCCCAGCGGGCCGCCGACCCCCCACATGATCAGCAGCACCGGCAGCCGGTAGTACACCGGCGCCTTCATGATCTTGTCTACCTTGGTGTCCTTTGTGGAGGATTCAGCGGGCATGGCGTTCTCGTCGTTCCCCCCGCCGCCGCCGGGCAGCAGTACCTGCTTCACCTTTTTCTTGACCTGGCTCTTCGCCCTGTCCGCCGCGGCCTTCATGAGCTCCTCGGCGGCCGAGGGGGAGTCCAGTTCCATGGCCTCGGCGGCGGTGATCTGGATGGGCGTCGCCCACGCGATGAGCTGGTCGATCGACGCCTGGGTGACGATCGCGCCGGTCAGGTGGGCGCTCTTGAGCGTGAGCTTCACGTTGCCGGTGGCCTTGAGCGCGTCCTTGAAGCTGGAGGCGATGACACCGCGTTTGCCCTCGGTCGTGTTCGTCTTGCTCAGCGTGACCGACTTCGGGTTGATGGTGAACCGAACCGGCAGGCCGCCCTCTTCGGACACCAGCATGAGTTTGGCGTTCTCGCCGAGCAGTTCCAGCAGGTTCAGCGCCTTGGCGAACTTGGGCGGTATGCCGGGTAGCGAGATCATTCTTCAAGGAACCCTTCGTGATCGAGTTCGAGTCGCTCGATCGCGACCGCGGTGTCCTTGGCGACGAGCGTCGGGCCGTACCAGCCCGCGGGGTAGACGTTCTTGAGCTTCCACGCCGCGACCTCTTCCCAGGCCGAGTCGAGCAGCGTGATGTTCGCCGTGGCGCCGCCGATCAACGAGAAGAGCAGGTCCGGCATGAAGCCCGGCTGTTTCCACGGACTGAGCTTGTCGGCCAGCCATTCCCGCAGCACCGCGGAGGACGCCTTGTCCATCGCCCGCTCCAGTTTCACCGTCGGGAACTCGATGTCGGCGAACAGGATCTTCTGGTAGGCGTAGTTGCCGGTGTCGTAGAGCTTGTGGATCTTGCACTTGAGGTCGAGCCCCTTGCAGGAGGACCAGTTGCCCAGATTCACCCCGTCGATCTTGACGTTGAAGCGCATCGCCATCCCGAGCGCGAGCTGCTTTCCCTGCTCACCCATCAGATCCCTCCATCGCTACGCGCCCTTCTGCTTCCCGGCAAGGAATCCTGAGTAGACGATCTCCAGCGTCTCCATCGCGACCTTGCCCGCGGTCGCGTCGAATTCGCTGATCTGCCAGGAGATCGGGAACATCTCCTGCAAGGTCCAGCTAATGACCGGCTCGCCTGCCGAGGTCAGCATCTCGACCGCGCCCTCCTCGGGCACCCCGCCGCTGGACTGCACTTCCTCCAACCAGGTCTTCACCGCCGTGGTGCCCGTCTGCTCGGCCGCCCGGCTGAGCTTGAGCCGGGCGAACTTGGGCACTCCGGCGAACTTGAAGTACTGGTCGGAATGACCCACCCGGTACTCGGCGAGGTCCCAGGTCACCGACAGACCGGCCACTTTGGACCAGGCGCCCAGGTCGCGTGAGCCCGCGGTGACGACGAACCGGTGCGCCATACCGTGGGCGATGACAGTGGGTGGCATGGGCGTCTCCTTAGCTGAAGTCCAGCAACGTGCCGGACCGCTCGCGTTCGACCAGCACGTCGAAGCGCAGCCTGCTGATCAGGGTGTTGTAGAGCCGGTCAGCGAGTTCGTCGAAGTCGTCGGAGTCGTCGAGGTTCATCCACCGCAGCGGCGGATCGTCGGCGAGCTCGTCCTTGATCGCCTCCATCGACAGCTCGACCGCGGACATGTCCTCGTCATCGTCGTCATCGTCGTTTCCGTTGCCAGTACGGGGTTTCCCAGGTTTCCTGAGCACCGGCCCGGCCGTGCGAGGTTCGTCGTCGTCGTCCTCGTCGTCGTTGGTGTGGCTTTGGGCCTGTCGCCGCATGTCGCGCCACATGTCCTTGAGGCCGCCCAGCGCCAGCTTGGGCTTCGTGTGCGCGTCAGGCGTGTCCCACGGGTCCGGCGCGTCCTGACCGCTTTCGGCGCGCCACATCTCTTTCAGGCCACCCATCGACAGCGTGGGCTTCGTGTGCGCCTCGGGCGTGTCCCAGAAGTCCGGCGTGCCGGGCTCGGTGCCCGCGCGCCACTGGTCCTTGAGCCCGTCCATCGACAGCTCGGGCTTGGTCCTGGCCTCCGGGGTGTCCCAGAAGTTCCCCTCCCGCGGCGCGAGCTGCACATCGGCGGCCGGGCGCGACCGCGACCGCAACCGCCGCGGCGCCCCGGGGTCGAGGTGCTCCGAGACCTCCGGTGGGGCCGTGCCCGCGCCACCGGCATACCACTGCTCGACGGCGACCGCCTCGGCCTCCAGCCGTTGCCCGTCCGCCGTGTCGATGGCGGGCAGCGCCGATCCGAACCGCCGCTGCTGCGCGACATGCGTCAACTCGTGGGCCAGCAACGGACCCGCGTCACCGCCGTCGAGGGCACCCACCGAATCGGGCACGTGCACGACACCGGCGTGGGTGTACCCGCGGGCCCCGAGCCGGTGCGCCACCTGGGAAACCCCACCGCCGCGCCGCACCGTCACGTCGGACACGTCGACCGCGAGCGCTCGCCGCAGCGCGCCGGTCAGCACCGCGGGCACGAAGCTCTCGACCACCGCCATGGCCATCCGCTCGGGCCGGGTCGTCCGCCCGGGCGCCAACTGGGTTTCCCGCTGGGACAACGGTTCCCCGCCCGCGGTCCGCAACCGCAACTCAGTGTCTGTTGTGGATTTCCCGGTCGGCGGCAACCCGATTCCGAAACCTCCACCCGGCGGCAGCTCGTCAGCCTGGCCGGTGTGGGGTAGCCGCTCGATGGCACCACGCAGCTCGGCCGCCCCCATGACAGCCCGCAACTCCGCAGACTCCCGGTCCACCGTGGCCGCATCCCGATCCCCGGCAGCCCGCAACTCCGCTGACTCCCGGTCCACAGTGGCCGCATCCCGATCCCCGGCAGCCCACGACTCCGCATCCGCGGCGTCCCGATCCGCAGCGGCGGCAGCATGCGCCGCCGACCCGTCGCGACCCGGCCGGGCATGCCGCAACTCGGTCGCGGGCAACTCCGGCCCCCCGGCCCACCCGTGCTCGATGGCGCCGTGGAACTCCCCTGCCACACCGACTTCGAACACCGGCCGACCACCGGACCCGCCTGACATCTCGCCATCCGCCCACCGATCAGCACCAGCAGGCAACCCGCCGCCCCGTCCGAGATGGCGCAGTTCCGTCACCGCACCGGATGCCTCCAGCGGCCCCGACTCGACCCCGGCCCCATCGGCCCACCCCACACCACCCCTCCCCAACGGCCCAACCCGATTCGCCCCACCCCCGCCACCAGAACCCGACCCAGCGCCATCCCGCCCAGACCCACCCCGCCCGATGCCCGACCCAGGCCCACCAACCCGCCCCATTCCGCCCGACCCGAGCCCACCACCCGGAGCCGACCCGCCAGCCGACCCCGACGTGCCCGACAACCCAGAACCATCCCGGCCAGACCCGCCACCCTCACCCCGCCCAACACCCGACCCCGGCGTGCCCGACGAACCAGCGCCATCCCGACCGGACCCGTCGTACCCAACACCCGACCCCGGCGTGCCCGACGAACCAGCGCCACCCTGGCCGGACCCGTCGTACCCAACGCCCGACCCCGGCGTGCCCGACGACCCGGAACCGTCCCGGCCGGACCCGCCATCCCCACCCCGGCCGGCACCCGACCCCGGCGTGCCGGACAACCCAGAACCATCTCGCCCGGACCCGCCATCGCCGGCGCCCGACCCTGGCGTGCCCCACGCCCGACCGGACCCGTCATCCCCGGCCTGCCCAGTACCCGACCCGCCCCTGCCGCCCCCACGCCGAGCACCCGAACCGAACCGCCCAATCAGAGCCGACCCGCCTGCCGAGCCAAGCCCACCTGACGACCCGGAACCATCCCGACCAGACCCGCCATCCCCAGCCCGCCCAGCACCCCGACCGAGCCCACCATCCGCAGCCCGCCCTATGCCGGACCCGGACCCGCCATCCCCAGCCCGCCCAACACCCGACCCGGGCCAGGCCGACCCAGCACCCTCCCGCCCTGACCCACGGCCCGACCCGACTTCACCCGTGGAACCAGCGCCATCCCGCCCAGACCCAGCCCGCTCAGCACCCGACCCGGGCCAGCCAGACAACCCAGCACCCTCCCGACCGGACCGGCCATGGCCTGCACCCGAACCGGCCCAACCCGACGGCTTGTCGCCATCCGGCCCGGACCCACCATCCCCAGCCCGCCCAACACCCGATCCGCTCCCACCCGACGACCCAGCACTCTCCCGACCGAACCCGCCATCCCCAGCCTGGCCAGCACCCGAACCGGCCCAACCCGACAACCCGCCGCGATCCGGCCCGGCCCCAGCCCGCCCAACACCCCAACCGACCCCGCCCGACGACCCATCGTCCGGCCCGGACCCGCCATCCCGGCCCGCATCGGACCCGAGCCCACCGATCCGACCCGACCCGCCGTCACCCCCCGATCCATCGGCCGACCCGAGCCCACCAGCCAGTGCCGACCCACCGCCCGACCCGAGCCCGCCCGACGGCCCGTCGCCTGCCTGCCCGGAGCCGCCGTCACCAGTCCGCCCAAGCTCGCCTCTCCCTGCCCGCCCAGCACCCGACCCAAGCCCGCCGTCCCCAGCCAGCTCATCGTCCCGCCCAAAGCCGCCGTCCCCAGCCGGCTCATCACCCCGTACAGAGCCGCCGTCCCCAGCCAGCCCGTCACCCCGCCCAAAGCCGCCGTCCCCAGCCAGTCCGTCACCCCGCCCAAAGCCGCCGTCCCCACCATGCCTGTCACCCCGCACAAGGCCTGCGTGCCCACCATCTCCGCCGCCCGATTCAATCCCGCCGTCGCCAGTCCGCCCAAGCTCGCCTCCCCCGGCCCGCCCAGCACCCCACTCAAGCCCGCCGTCCCCAGCCTCCCCAGGACCCCGCTCAAGCCCGCCGCCCCCAGCCCCTCCAGCACCCGACCCAACCCCACCATCCCCGGCCTGCCCAGCACCCCACCCGAATCCGCCGTCCCGAGCTGACCCCTCGCCCGAACCGGACTCGTCTGTCGATCCATCGCCCCACGTGGACCCGCCGTCTCGGCCCGACGATCCATCGCCCGAGCCTGCCCCGGCACCGCCCGAACCGAACCCGTCACGCCGATTCGGTGACCCGCCACCGTCCCACTCGGTACCGCCCGATGCGAACCCGCCAAACCGACCCGGCTCGCCACCGTCGCTTCCGACACCTCGGTCCGACCCACGACCACCAAACCGGAGCCTGCCGGACCCGCCACCGTCCCACCCGAGTCCAGCCTGGTCCCCGACGCTCCCGGGGCCTGCGGCCACGTCCGGCCGATCGTGGCCCGACCCAGGCCCACCCATCCACCCCGATCCGCCACCATCCCCACCCATCCGACTCGTCCCACCGCCCCCGGCGGGGTCCGCATCGCCACTGCCCCACCCGGGTCCGGCCGCCTGGCCCGACCCACCACTGCCCGACCCGCCATCGCCCGACCCGCCATCGCCCGACCCAAGATGGCCACCGACACTGCCGGGTCCGGTAGCCCGGCCCAACCGACCAGCACCCGACCCGATCCCGCCTGCCGCAGCCGAACCAGGCCCACCTACCGAACCGGGCCCACCGACCGAACCGGGCCCGCCAGCCGAACCGGAACCGCCAGCCGAACCGGCGCCCCATCCAGACCCGCCGACGCGGCCCGATGATCCATCGCCCGAGCCTGCCCCGGCACCGCCCGAACCGAACCCGTCACGCCGAATCGGTGACCCGCCACCGTCCCACCCGGGGCCGGCAGCCCGGTCGGCCCCACCGCCCGACCCAGCATCGCCCGCCCCGGGGCCGCCGGGCCAACCCGACCCGCCGCCATCGCTCCCGGATCCAGCGGCCCAGCCAGTCGCGCCAGCGCCCGACCCAAGCCCACCAACCCGATCCGGCCCGCCACTCGCACGCCCGGCAATCCCGTCCGAGCCGCCACCGCCCGACCCGTGCCCACTAGCCGAATCGGACGCGCCACCAGACTCACCAAACCGACCCGACCCGCCACCAACGCCACCAGACTCACCAGATCCATCACCGTCCCGTTCGGACCCACCGGATAGACCTGGTCCGCCACCGTCCCAGTCGGACCCGCCGAGCCGACCCGGCGATCCATCGCCCGACCCGGGCGCGTCGCTCTGACTCGGTGGCCTGGTGCCGTCCGGTCCGAGTCCGGCGACCTGGTCCGGCGACATCTCCTGGCCAGGCCAGACGATCCCAGCCGGGGACGCGCCGATCCCATCGTCCGGTCGCCACTGGTGGCCGCGGGCAGGGTCCGAGTCAGCCTCGTCCGACGAGGGTTCGGTTCCGTCGTCCGACGGGCCACGGCCCTCGCCTGCCCGACCGGGCGCGAGGTGTCGCAACTCCGATGGGGTGGACGGGTCCGGGACCGCGGGCTCGGTCCCCGCCGCGGGCAACCGCTCAGCCGAGCTGTGCGGCTCCCCAGGCCCGTCGACCTCGGTCGCGCCGGTTAGCTCCATTGTGGACGAAACCCCAGAGTCCACAGTAGACGGCAGGCCCAAGCCCTGCCGTCGACTCTCGGCGAGGGTGGCCCGTCGACGGGTCACCGGCGGCGGGGGCGGGGCGAAGGAGTCGACGTCGGCGTACTGGGGCGGTGGCGGCATCGGCTGCGGCCGGACCGGCGGCGACGGCGGGGGTTCCCCCTCGGCCTCGGCGTACATCTCGGCCAGCATCCGGTCTTTCTCCAGATACGCCTTGTGCATGAACTCCGAGTTGCGCCGGGGCGCGGCGGAGACCCGCGGCGACGAGACCCATTCGTCGGTCACGACGGTGAGCGGGGCCGGGTCCGCCCCGTCCGACGCCCGGGAGGGCAGGCCACGGGCGGGTTGGTCCGGCACCGGTTCGGGTGCCTGCCAGCGGACAGGCTCGTCGGGGAAGTCGAGGACCGGCACCGGAACCACGAGCCCGCCGACCCGCCCCGCCGGGGTCGACACGCGGACACCGGGCACCGGTCCGTCGATGACCCGGCCCAGCACCCCGGCCGACGCGATGTCCACTGTGGATGGAGAGGTCGCGGACACCGTGGTGCGCATCGGCGGCAGCGACCGCCAGGCAGGCCGCCGCCGGACCGGCTCAACAGGCGCCGACTCCACCAAAACCGTTGCCACCGAAGCGAAATCTGCCGCGACGGGCACCGAATCCGCTGCCACCGAAGCGGAATCCGCCGCACCGCCCTGCTCGGCCCACCCATCCCCCGCCGCCGAGACGTACCCGGACTCAGCCGCGCCAGTGCCCGGCGGCTGCGGTGGCATGGCGGCACCGGCACCGGACCGCCTGCGACCGAACGGCCAGCGGAGCATGGGGCACCCCTCTCTGGTGGGCTGCGAAGGCGGCCTTCGAGCAGATCCCGAAGGCCACCGTCGGAAACGATTGCTAGTACTGCGATTCGCCGCCCGCGGCGTCGAGTCGGGCGTTGATGGTGCCGATCTCGTCGATCACCCTGGCCCGCGTGAGGTGGTCGAGTTCGAGGATCGAGTCGAACGACCAGTGCAGGTAGTAGGCGATGTAGACGATCTCCTCCCACAGCCGGTCGGTCGGCGCGCTCATCGTGGTTCCGCCGCCTCACCGGCCACGTCGACGAGGAACTGGTGCCCGCACTCCGGGCAACCGACCTCCGCCTCGGTGTGCCCCTGCTGGTTGATCCGCCGGTAGAGGTCCTGCAGGAAAGCCAGGTCGGAGGCGAACATGTGCTCCACGACGAACCGGTCGACCACCGACAACGTGCCCAATCCGCTGATGGTGCGCATGATCAGGTAGAGCGACAGGTACGCCGGGTTCTGCCGCACCAGCGGTTCGGCGTGCGCGGTGAGTTCGTCCTTCGCGGTGGCCAGCCGGATCGTGCCCGCGCGGTGCACCTTGCCCTGCTCGTCCACGTACCCGCGGGGCAGCACGAACGGGTATTCGGTGCGCAGGCCCGCGTGCTGCTCCACCGCCTCCGCCGTCACAGTCATCAGCTAACGGGTTTCGAGAGGTCGATCTGCTCGCAGATCAGCGTGACGGTCGCGACGATGGCGTCGCCGCCGCCCGCCTTGAAGCCGCCGATCTCCAGCTTCGACGGCCACGCGTTGAGCAGGGTGTAGGTCTGCTTGGGCACATTGGACATGTCCAGCAGGATCAGCGAGCAACTCTTGCGGGCGGTGGACTGGCCCGCGAGCACCTCCTGGTGCCAGGTCCACAGCGTGAAGTCCTGGTCGACGCCGCGCTTGAGCACGACGACGGCGGGCTTGGTCTTGCCGAACTGCTTGGACAGCGACACGCCGAGTTTCCCGCTGGCCATGTACTCCGTCGGCTCCACCTCGGTGGTGATGCCGTTCATCTCGGAGAAGGTGATCTCGGAGCCGCCGTCGAACTGGACGACGAATCGGGCGGCGCTGACCAGGGTCGAGGTGTTGGTGCTCGCCATGGATACGCGGGGCAGAGTCATGCTTCACTCCATTTCGGACAGACGGGTGGATGGCTCACTCTTCGAGCGCGGCGCCTTGCGGCAACTGCGAGATCCGAAACACCACGAACTCGGCGGGCTTGACCGGGGCGACGCCGATCTCGATGAACAGGTTCCCCGCGTCGCGGCTCTCCGGCGGGTTGTTCTCCCCGTCGCACTTGACGTAGAACGCCTCGGCGGCCGAGCGGCCCACCAGCGCGCCACTGCGCCAGATCCGCTGCAGGAACGCGCCGACGACGCGCTGCACGGACTCCCACAGGTAGTTGTCGTTCGGCTCGAACACGACCCAGTTGGTGCCGTTGAGAATGGACTCCTCGATGAAGTTGAAAAGCCGCCGAACGTTGATGTAGCGCCATTCCGGGTCGCTGGAGAGCGTGCGCGCGCCCCAGATCCGAATGCCCTGCCCGGGGAAGGCCCGCATGCAGTTGACGCCCAGCGGGTTGAGCTGCTCCTGCTCCGCGCGGCTGATCACCGTCTGCAGCGACACCACGCCGCGCAGCACCTCGTTGGCCGGGGCCTTGTGCACGCCGCGGGTCTCGTCGTTGCGTGCCCACACACCGGCGACGTGTCCGCTGGGCGGCATCGAGAGCCGGTTGCCGCTGGTCGGGTCGAGCACCTGCACCCACGGCCAGTACAGCGTCGCGTACTTCGAGTCGTAGCCCGCGAACTCGGTGCGCCATTCCTTGACCTGCTGGGAGTTCAGCCCCGGCGGCGAGTCGAGGATGGCCACCCGGTCCGAGAGCAGCTCGCAGTGCGCGATCATCGCCAACTGCACGGCCTTGACGCCGTGGGCGTCGATCACGCCGCGCTGGTAGGCCGACATCAGGTCGGGGACCAGGACCATGGTGATCTCGTCGATCGCCTCGAAACCGCCGAGGCCGGTGCGCTCGACCGGGTCGCCGAGGTACTCGCTGGCGGTGAGCTTGCGGGGCAGCGGCAGGTTCGGCGCGAGCGCCACCACAGTGTCCTTTTTGGGCACACTGAGCGCGCCTGCCTTGGTGTCCTCCAACGTGATCAGCTTCGACTGCTTTGCCACGACGGTCGCGACGTTCTGCTGGCCGCGTTTGGTGGTCACGTTGTCGAAGGACTCCTCGACCTTGCCGTTGCGGATCACGTCGAGGCGGAAGGTGTCCTCGCCGGGCTGGCTGGCCTCGGCCACCGAGACGCTGATCTCCTCGCCCGCGGCGGCTTTGATGGCCTGCACGGCGAACGCGGGCTGGCCGTCGTCGGCCGCGGCGGGGACGGCGGCCCGGTTGACCCGGACGGCATCGGAGCCGTCGTCGCGGCCATCGGGCAGCCGCATGATGTAGGCGCCGCCGCCGCCGTTGAGGAAGTACCCGTACACCGAGTGCGGCAGGTACGCGTTCTCCACGAAACCGCCGAACATCCGCACGAAGTGGGTCCAGTTCGTGACCAGGGTCGGTTGTGAAATCGGCCCTTTCTCCGTGAACCCGACGAAACCCGCGACGGCGGTACCGACGCCCTCGATGGGCTTGGACCCCGAGGACACCTCTTCGACATAGACACCTGGAGCGAGGTAATTGGGCATCGAGTCTCCCAGCTCAGACCGAATCCGACGTCGATCAGGCTGACACCGATCGGGCCCGCCGCCGCCCGTCCGGCGCGCAACGCCGCGGTCACCGCGAAATGCCCTCCAGGGCAACCGGAACTGGCCGCGCGCCGGGCCGCGGCCGCGGTGTCCACCGGCCCGCGGCGACCGACACTGCAGAGCGTGCTGGCTGACATTGACTCCTCGATCAGGGCGTGGTTGGCCGCCGAGCTGTCACCGGGGACGGAGATCGGTTTCGATCCGCCGGGGCTGCTGGCGGGCATCCAGCGCCGACCGCGGCGCGCGGGGATCGTGAACGTGTTCCTCTACGCGGTCAACGAGAACCTCGACGGCGTGCCCGCGGCCAGGATGCACGTGCGCAACGCCGACGGCCGGGTCACCGGGACGCTCGCCCCGACCCGCAGCTACCACCTGTCGTACCTGGTCACCGCGTGGGCGGCGGATACCGCCGAGGAGCACGAGCTGCTCGGCGCGGTGATCGGCGCGCACGCCGAGCAGGACGTGCTGAGCCCGGACTACCTGCGCGGGTCGCTGCACAACCTGGACATGTCGCTGCCGGTGCGGGTCGGGTGGTCGCCGGTCTATCGGGGTCAGGACCTGTGGGGCGCGCTCGGCGTGTCGATGCGGACCGCGCTCGACCTGACGGTCACCGCGCCCGCCCTGCCGTCGCGGCTCAAGCAGGCCGCGCCGCCGGTGCAGACCGTCGACCTCGACGTGTACGACGGCGTGCCCGTGCCCCCGGAGAAGCCGCGTAAGCGCTGGGAGCGCACCGCGATCGCCGAGCACCACACCAGCGAGCCCCGAACCTGAGGAGAACCATGGCCGTCTCGGACATCATCACGACCTTCCCGTGGTTGCGCAGCGACCCGGCCTCGCTCAGCGGCGAACCGCCGAGCAAGATCACCGCGGTCGGGGGGAGCAAGTGGGAACAGGTCTTCATCGAGTGGCTGCGCGGCACCACCGCGAACGTCGTGAACACGACCGCGATCGACGACTCGATCAGCGAGGAGGAAGTGTTCCAGCAGTTCATGGAGATGTCGTTCCCGAAGACGACCGGCGAGCGGCGCACGGAGCTGGCGGCCAAGTTCCAGGGGCCGTACGGGTCGTTCCGGCACGACATCGGCCGCATCCAGAAGATCCTCGCCGACCGGGTCACCGAGATCAGGCAACAGGCCAAGGCCGAGGGCAAGGACGTGCCCGACGCGCGGGACGCGCGCAAGCAGGCGGGCCATGAGACGGCCAAGGCGGCTGTGCAGCAGCAGGTGAAGGAACAGAGTGCCACGCTGGGCAACATCAACGTCGCGCTGGTGGCGAACCTGCAGCTCAAGACCTTCCAGGTGACCGCGCTGCAGGAGTTCAAGAACGCGCTGAACGGATTCGGCGAGGCGAAGTGGGATGTGGTGCCCGAGAATCCCGAAGAGGATTCCGGGGACACGAAAGTCATCCCGAGCCCCGAGAAGGAACAGGCGATGGCGGCGCTGGGCGCCGCGGGCACGGCCATGTTCGCCGCCTACGGCAAGGTGAGTTCCGCCATCGCGCAGATCACCAAACTCGACGGCGCCGACATTCCCGAGAAGACGGCGAACGAACTCACCGAGAGCCTGCTCGAATTCGGCCAGGCGATCGCCGCGCAGGCCGACTCCATGGGGCAGGCGGGCAGGCTGTTCGGCAAGTGGGCGCGGCGGACCACCCGGGAGTTCATCCGAAACAACTTCAACTCGATCTACCCGGGTGTGGCGGTCGGCTTCTTCGCCCTGCGTACGCTCGCCGCTGCCGGCGCCGCGGTGGCCTCGACGTTCCCCGGCTACGGGAGCATGGTCGGCACGGCGGTGAAGGTGGCCGAGCAGGAACTGGAGATGGGCGCCGTGTACCTGACCTCGTGGCACGAGGGGCAGAGCACCGAGGTCCAGAAGAAGTTCGCGCTCCGGGAATTCCAGATCACCGACGAATACCGCGACGGCTTCTTCGACCGGGCGAACAACGCGAAGAACGCGGTCGACGGCTTTGTCGAGAAGATCAAGGACAAGACCATCGGCCAGGCGAAGACCAAGCTCGCCGTCGGAATGCGCTCTGTCGCGGACGCGGGCATCGGCCGGATGAAGGTCGACGACATCGTCCGGCACGCGGGCGAACTGGGCGAGCTGCTGGGGCCGATCACCGATGTGGCGAAGGAACAGCTCAAGATTCCCTCGCTGGACGTGGCGGACCTGCTCGCCGACGCCTCGCCGGGGTTCGCGGCGGCGAAGAACGTGGCGGGCGTCTTCTTCGACTTCGCCTCGCTCTACGTCGCGATCCACTCCGAACTGGTCGACCGGAGTGGCATCACCGCCGAGCAGCGGGCCCTCATCGAGGCGCTGATCGACGCGCCGCCGCAGAACGAGGGCTACCACCTGTTCGCGCGCGGCAAGCCCGTCGAGCTGGTGCAGCCCGTGGGCTACCCGGTGGTGCACGTGCGCTCCGGCGGCATCGGGTTCTCGCTGGACCTGGAGACGAACTACGTGCACATCGTCGACGAGGGCCTGATGAGCGCGGAGATCGTCGGCTACGCCAAGAAGTGGGCCAAGAACCCGCCGAACGACAACAACGGCCTGCGCTACCTGGGCGCGGTGTACACACCGGACTGGGGAAGCTGGCAGCTGGACTTCGGCGGCGGCAAGAACTCGCCCTTCCACGCGACGATCCAGGCCGTGCACTCGACGGCGTCCGAGGACAAAGTGGTCAACCTGCACGTGGCCGTCGACCTCGACCTGGACGAGGTGGCGATCACCGCGTCGGACTACGTGCCGCGCCCGGAGGGGCTCGACGGGATCATGGAGTTCAACGCCGCCCCGCCCGCGGACGGCAAGTTCGCCGCGCTCAGCGGCGACCAACTGCTGGCCCGCTTCGCCGACCGGCCGGTGGTCTTCGGGCCGACGGAGTACACCCTCAGCGCGGCGGGCGCGGTCACGTTCGCGCACGCCGACGACTGGTCGTCGCTGACCTTCACCATGCTGGGCGTCGACGCCGACGGGGCCACCGCGACGCTCGACCTGGAGTACCTGCCGGGGCAGAGCGTGCGGGCCGTCAACGCGGTGGTCGCCGCGGGGTCCGCCCAGGCGGACCTCGCCGCGGCCGATCCCCTCATCGCCGCCAATGAGGCCAGGCAGAACACCCCAGAGGCGCAGGCGAAGCTGGCCGCGGGTCACGCGGACCTGGCCGCGCGCACCGAGGCCGACGCCAAGAACGACGCGAAGGCGGCCAAGGCGCTGGCCGAGCAGGCCCCGAAGGACGCCAGGCACGCGGCGCAGGCGCTGGCGCACGCGGAGAAGGACGCGGCGGACCTGGCCAAGAAGGCCGCCGCGGCCACCAAGGCGGCCGAGGAGGCCAAGCAGAAGGCGGGCACCTCTCCCGCGGCGGCGGCGGACGCGGGTATCAAGGCGAGCCTCGCCGAGCAGGCGGCGCAAGCGAAGGCGGACGCGGACGCCGCCGTGGTCGCCGCGGCCGAGGCGAAGTCGGACGCGGACGCCGCGGTGCTCACCGCGAAGGCGGACGCGGAGGCCAAGGCCGCCAAGGCCGTCGCGGCGGCCGAGGCCAGGAAGCAGGCCGACGCGAACCTCAAGATCAAGGTGAAGGCGGGCAAGGCAAAGCAGCCCAAGCAGAAGACGGGCCTGACCCTGGCAGGCATCAAGTGACCGAGGCGGCCTACCCGAAGCGAGGATTGTCATGACCGCACCTGACATCGACCAGGAAGAGATCGTCGAGGAAGACGCCCTCGAAGAGGACACCACAGCGGAAGACGAGTCCGACGGCGAGGAACTCTCGGCGGAAGACATCGAACTGCTGCAAACCGCGCTGAAGAAGTGCACCGAGGAGCAGCCGACCGTGCACCTGCTGCCGATGGAGGAGGAGATCGGCTGGCACCGCAGCGACGGCGACCAGTACTTCCTGTCCATCGGCGAGTACGAGGTGATCGTCAACGTCGCGAACGGGTCGTTCGAAGCGGTCGATCCCGAGCAGATCCGGCAACTCCTGGTCGCCAAGCTCGATGAGGTGCACGGCGCGGACGCGGTGTTCGACGTCGGCGGCGTGAGCCGCTCGATCGACTGGACGACCGTGCAGGTCGTCCAGGAGGCGGCGGGAAAGGCCGCGGCCACCGCGACCACCCTGCCCGACGCCGAGGGCGAGACCGCGGAGGTCGACCTGTCCATCGACCTGGAATTCGCGGTGACCATCGGGTCGGCCGCGACAGCCGAGGAGCAGGCGCCCCCGGCCGTCATCGACGGCGCCTACCTCGCGGCCACGTACGGGAACGAGGAGTACGTCTTCGACGGGCGCTCGTTCGTCATCGACTGGACCCAGTGGAACACCGACAACACGACCGATGAGGGCGTGGTCGGGTCGGAGACGAAGGCGACCAGCGACGGCGAGACCTACGACGTGTACGCCTGGTTCGTCCCTGGTGTCGGCGTGGAGATCGTCCAGGCCACCCTGGCCCAACCGGACGGCGCGGCCGGCGACGAACCGGACGGCAACGAACCCGACCACGGCGTCACCACGGCCTACCTCAGCGAGTACTACACCGACCCGATCGAGCACGACGGCCACTCGATCACCGTCGACTACTCGGACTGGGACAACGACGTGTCGGTCGCCGAGGACATGGTCGGCTCGGAGGTGTCCGGCGTCGACGAGAACGGGGTGCGGTACGAGCTCTATATCTGGTTCTCCGTCGAGGACGGGCCCAAGATCGTCACGGCCACCGCGCTGGAGAGCGACGAGCCCGAGCAGGAGGAGACGGCGCGGGTCGATCCGCGGGAGCACTTCGACAGCGTCCTGGTCGGGGACCTGCGCGATGTGTGGTCGGGCAACGGCAACCTGCTCAAGGACACCTCCGGCAAGGAATACGACGTCAGCGCCTGGCTCAACGGCGACAGCGGCAGCGCGCCCGAACTGGTCGACTTCGACGGCGAGCACTTCTACGTCTCGATGAGGATGAGCACCACCACCGACGAGCCGCAGCGGGTCCGGTGCGCGCTCAAGGTCCGCGACGCGCACACCGTGTCCGTGGAGTCCGAGGAATCCGCCTGACCCGACCGGCTTCCCGCCGCCGCGCGGGAAGCCGGTCACCACAGTCCCCTTCTGCCAGCCCTTTCTGCCAGGGAGTCCCCGTGCTGCGCTTCTGGGTCGCGATCTGCCTGCTGCTTCTCGTGCTGGCGCCCGCGCTCGACCTCGACTCGGCGGCGCCGCCAGCGGCGGCACCGGATGTCGCGGCGCAGCCCGGGTTGCTGCCCGCGCCGCCCGCCCCGACGGTGACGCCGACCTTCCGCGACGCGGTGTTCGGCGATTTCCTGTTGGCGGGCAACAGCGTGCTGCGCTGCCCGGTGGGCGACGAGATCGCCGGGGACCACACGCCTGCCGACTGCGCCGCCGCGACGGACAACGCGGGACCGGGCGGCGGCCTGCTCGACAACAGCGGCAACAACAACGGGTACTACGTGCACCTGGCCGACGACGACGGCCGCGCCGACTCGTTCAGCTCCAGCCGCGCGGCGGTGACCATCCCGACGGGCGCCAAGGTGCGCTACGCGCAACTGCACTGGGGCGGGCACACCGGCACGTTCATCGGCTTCGCCGGGGTGAACTGCGTGCGCCCGCTGCTGTTGCAGGGCGAGCCGCCGCCACCGCCCGCGGCGGCGACACCCGCGCAGCAACAGGTGCGCATCGCGGTCGGCGGCGGCGCACCGGTGCCGGTCACCCGCGTGCCCGCGCACTACCGCACCACCGACGGGCTGACCGAGGCCAGCCAGATATACACCGACTGGGCCGACGTCACGGCCGCGTTCGGCTCGGCGCCGACCGGTGCGCCGATGGAGATCTCGGTCAGCAACGTGTGGGCGCCGACCGGGCCGGGCTGCGCGGGCGGCTGGTCGATCGTGGTGGTGTTCGGCTACGACGAGCCGCGCGAGCCGTACACGCAGCCGCGCGTGGTCGACCTCTACACCGACAACCTGCCCAAGAGCGGCGCCCTACTGCCCGGCCTGATCGAGCCGCTGGTTCCCGGCTTCCCCAGTGTGGTCGACGGTCTGCTGCCCGGGCTGGTGCCCGCGCTCACCGGCACCAGCGTCATCCTGCCCGGGATCACGCCACAACGCGGTAGCGCGAACGTGGAGATCGGCGTGACCGCGTACGACGGCGACTGGCGCCAGGGCGGCGAATCGTTCACTGTGGACGGTGAGCCGATGACCGAGCCCTGCCTCAACGACTCCACTTCGGACTTCTTCCGCTCGTGCGCAAACTCCGCGATCAATCCGATCGACCCGGCAGCACCGCTGCGGAACAACCTGAGCGTCGACGCCAAGACGGTCAAGCCGACCCTCGCCGACAACGAGACCGGCGACATCGAGATCGGCGTGGACAGCGTCGGCGACTTCGTGGTGGTGCAGAACGTGGTGCTCGCCGAGACGGTGTCACCGTCGGTGGCAATCACCAACACCGGCCCGGCCGAACCGGTGCGCCAGGGCGACTTGGCGAGCTTTGCCATCGAGATCCGCAACGACGGCGCGCTGCCGCTGTTCGACATCGAGCTGGCCGACACCAGCGCGCCCGCCTCGGACGCCATCCGCTGCACACCGACCGTGGTGCCGCCGATCGAGCCCGGCGAGTCGCGCCAGGTCACCTGCGTGCAGCCGGCGGGCGCCGCCGACTTCACCAACACCGCGACGGTGACCGCCGCGTACGTCATCGGCCAAGGCGGGGACCGGCGCACGGTGACCGCGTCGGCGAGCGCGGACGTCCAGGTCGAGCTGCCGGACTACGCGGTCCAGCGGGTGCCCGACCGGCTCGTGGCCCGCGCGGGCGAAACGGTGACGTTCACCGTGACCCTGATCAACAACACCGCGGCCGACCTGACCTCCATCGCCTACACCGACAGCGTCGCGGCGGACTGCGCCGGGCCCGCGGACGCCACCCTCAGCGCGGGTGAGTCGGACACATTCGAGTGTGCGGCCACCGTGCCCGAGGCCACGTTCACCAGCTCCGGCGAACTGACCGGCACCGAGACCGCAGGCACCACGGTGAAGGTGACCAGCCAGACGGTGACCATCGCGGTGATCGACCCGGCCGTCACGGTGAGCCTGGTGTCCGACAAGGACACCATCTACCGGGGCGACTCGATCGACCTGACCTTCACCGTCACCAACACCGGCGACGACCCGGACGAGGCGCTGAACAACGTCCGCGTGGCGGTCGAGGCGCTGCCGGACTGCGCGCCCGACCCGGTCGCGGAGCTGGCGCCCGGCGCCTCGGCGACGCTCACCTGCACCGCCTCCCCCACCCGCACCCTGGACGTGGTGGCGGGCGTGGCCGCGGTCGACGTCGCGGGCAAGCCGGTGACGGCGTCGTCCGAGCCGACCACGATCACGGTGCTGGAGCCGCTGGTCTCGCTGAGCCAGACGGTGGACCTGTCGACCGTGCGGGTCGGCGGCGAGGTCACCTTCACCTTCACCGCCACCCACATCGGCGACGCCGAGGACGGCCCGCTGTCCGACGTGCGCATCACGAACCCGACGCTGCCGCCGGACTGCATGCCCGCGCCGATCGCCGAACTCGCGCCTGGCCAGTCGGAGAGCCGCACGTGCGCGGCCACGCCGGACCGCAGTTTCGACAGCCTGGCCGTGGCCTCGGCGGTCGACCGGCTCAACCGGCTGATGAAGGTCGCCGCGCCGCCGCTGCGCGTCACGGTGATCAACCCGGCGCTGACCATCAGCGCCACGGCCGATCCAGAGCAGGCCAAGCACGGCGCGGAGGTGTTCTTCACGGTGACCGTCCGCAACATCGGCGACGTGCCGCTCACCCTGCAGGTGCGCAACGACACCGCGCCGGACTGCGACTTCGAGTTCACCGGCCAGGGCCTGCGCGCGGGCGCGGCCAACGGCTCGCGGTGCAAGGTGACCACACCCGAGGCGGAGTCGACGACCGAGCTGACGAACAACGCGTCGTTCACCGCGAACTCGACAGCGGGCGTCGGCGACCCGGGAGATCCCATCACGGGCTCCGACGACGCCACCGTGAAGCTGGTAGCGGGCCAGGCGCCGCCCCCGCCCGCCCCGGGCACCGACCCGGCGACCGGCGGCGGCTCGACCGGCGGCGGCTCCAGCTCCGGCGGCGGATCGAGTTCGGGGTCGGGTTCCAGCGGCGGCGGCAGCGCGTCGGGCGGCGCGGGCGACCTGGCCAGAACCGGTGCCTCGGTGGCCATCCCGCTCGGCCTCGGCGTGAGCCTGCTGATCCTCGGCGCGCTCACCCTGGTGGCGACCTCGCACCGGCGGTTCCAGGAGGACACGATGCTGTCGCGCTGGTGGCCAGGAAACTGAGACAGGCATGCGAACGGCTCCCGGTAGTCGGGGGGCGTGCTACCGGGAGCCGTCTATTAGTCCTATCGGAGTAGCGAGTTCGCGCGTTAGCACGAATCTCGACAAAAAGGGACGGCTCCCGGCGCTGGGGGTCGCGGGGAGCCGTCCGCTCACGTCATCGTCCGCGGCGGGCATCCTGTTTCATGTGGCTTTGGGTAACCGGACCAGCACACCTGGGCAGGTCAGCGGCCCGCGGTCACTTGAGCTTGGCGAGGATCATCGCGGCGGCCCGGTCGGCGCGGGCGCAGTCCGGCGCGGTCGCGGATCCCGCCCGGACGTCGTTGAGCAGGATGACGGATCGGTCCGAGATGCCGAGGAACTGCTTGCACGAGCCGTACTTGGCCTCGGTCTCGCCGTTCGCCCGGATCAGCGGGTAGCCGTCGACGGTCGCGGTGGACCAGGTGTCGCAGCGGGCACTGGCCGAGCTGCCGCACTGGGCGTAGAGCACCGCGAGGCCGCGATCGGACATGACCTGGACGCGGAGGAACTCCAACGGCCTGGGGTTGCCGGGGTCGGCGCTGAGGTCGCATGCCTTGCGCCCCGCCGAATCGTCCACACGGGACACGGCGAGGGCGAGTTCGGCGCGCTGGGCGTCGCCGAACAGGGTGCACGGGTCGTCCGCGAACGCCTTGGCGTCCAGCGGCGCGGGTACCGCCGGGATGTCCAATGTGGACGGTCGCGAGCTGCCGGACGCCGCCGGGCCCGCGGCGGTCGGGCTTGACGACGAACAACCAGCGGCCAGCAGGGCGGCGAGCACCAAGGCGAGCCTCATCGCTTCGGCCCCCGCAAGCCCTGCCACAGCGGACCGTCGTCGTCGAGTTCGTCCTGCTCGCGACGGGTCGCTTCCTCCTGCTCGGCCGCGACCTTCTCCGCCGCCATCTCCACCGCGACGGCATCGAAGTCGAAGCGCTGCAAGGCATCCATGCTGTCGTGCACGTAGTCGGCGTACACCGAACTGGTCGCCACGGTGTGCCAGGTCATCGTGCCGTCGGCGATGCCGGAGCCGATCTCCCGGGTGATCGGGTCGGCACTGGTCCGCATGGCCTCGACCAGGAGCTGCTCCAGCTTGGCCTCATCGTGCGCGACGTGCTCGTACCGCGTGCCATCGGCCAGCTTGATCAGCTCGGCCAGGTTGGGCGGAAAGTGTTCAGGCATCGGCTTTCCTATTTCGGGACGTCGATCGGGCGGGATGGCAGCGACGGAAGTGTGACGCCGCTCTGCAGGTTGCCGAAGTCGGTCTGCGCGGCCTTGACGACACTGATCGCGGTGTCCAGCTTGCCGATGATGTCGCACAGCGTGCGGATGCCGTCGATCACCCGGTGGATCTTGTAGCCCGCGAACAGCGCCGCGAGGCCGGTCACCGGCAGGCCGACGCCCGTGGTCGCCGCGCCGCCGCCGACCGCGGCCGCGGCGGCGGCCTGGATGGCCGAGTCGCCGATCTGGTTGAGGATGTTCACCGCGGCGTCGCGCAGCTCGGTCATGTCCGCGGACGCCTTGACGTAGGTGCCCGCGAGCTTGTCGACCGGGCCCCACACGTCGTTCAGCGGGGTGGCCATGTTCATCAGGTACACCGCCGCACCGTTGCCCGCGTTGCCCTGCCAGACGCTCTCGGTGCTCTGCGAGGCCCACTGGATGTTGGTCGCGGTCGAGTGCGCCGCGTGCCCGACGTTGCGCAGGATGTCCGCCGCCGCCCGCACCCCGGCCCAGTCCCCGACGAACGGCTTGACCAGCTCGGCCTGCGGGTCGTACGGGTGTTCGAGCCAGCCGAGCCAGACCGCGACGTTGCTGACCGTCTCGATGGCGTTGCCGATCTGCGCCATCGGGCTGAACACGTCCCACCAGTTCGGCGAGCCGTCGAGCTCGGCGTGGTAGTCCTTCGGCTCGGCCAGGTGCGTGGTCGGCTCGGTGACGTCGCCGAACGACCCCGTGCCCTCGGGCGGTTCGATCGGCACATAGCCGGTGTGCTCGCGGATCTCGGTGACGTTGGTCTCCGGGTAGGTGCCGTCGAGCTTCTCGGCGGAGGCATTGTCGGTGTTCTGGTAGTAGTTCGCCGAGTCGGTCACCGCCTGCGAGACGCCGGTGAGGGTGGGGTTGCTCAGCTTGCCGAGCCAGTCGGACAGTGCCTGGTAGGACTCCCGGTGGCCGCCGACGAGCAGGTTGACCAGGCCCTCGCCGCCCGCGAAGTTCTCCATCTTGGCGAAATAGGTCTTGCTCTTGTCGACGTCCTCGCGCGCGCGGTCGAGCAGCCCGGCCAGCTCGCGCAGGGCCGCCGGTTGGACGGTGAAGGTCATGGCTGTCGATCCCCAGTGTCGAGACGTTGGACTGATTGGCCGAACGCAGGCCGACGCTACCCGACGTCCGGGCACCCGGCACCCGAACGGCGGGGATCACACCGGCCGGTGCCCAGTCAGTCCGGCTACGCGGCGGGCGCGAGCTGCTTGTCGATGAACCCGGCGAGCTTGCGCGCGGTCGGGTGGTCGAACGCGACCGAGGCCAGCAGCGGAATGCGGAACGCGGCCTCCAGCGCGTTCTTCAGCTCGACCGCGACCAGTGAGTCCAGGCCCATCTGGGCGAACTCGGCGTGCGAGTCGAGGTCGTCCAGGTCGGCGAAGTGCAGCACCTGGGCGACTTTGGCGCGCACGAACTGGCCGATGGACGCCAGCCGCTCGTCGTTCGGCAGGGCCGCCAAGGCGTCCAGGTCGAGCGCTTCGGCGTCTTCTACGCCCGCGCGGACCAGTTCCTCGCACAGCGCGGTGACCGCGGGCGTGGCCAGCACGACCCGGTTCCAGTCGCGCTCGCCGACCGCGGCCTGCACGGTCGACCCGCCGAGCAGCGCGACCAGCGTGCGCATTGCCTTGGCGGGGCTGAAGAACTTGATCCCGTCCGCGTCCAGCGCGTCGGCGTGCTCGTCGCCGAGTCGGGCCGAGGTGCCCACTTCGGACATGGGGCCCCAGTTGACGCCGAGACCGGGCTTCCCGCCGCGGACCCTGCGCTGCACCAGGTTGTCCAGGAACGCGTCGGCCGCGGCGGAACTGGCCTGGCCCGCGCCGCCGACCAGCGCGGCCGCGCCGGAGTAGGCGACGAAGAAGTCCAGATGCGGGCACGATTCCCCGGCCTCGTGCAGCAGCCAGCCGCCGTACACCTTGGCTTGGAAGAGCCGGTCGAGGCTCTCCCAGGTCTGGGCCGAGACCGGCGCGTCGGCCGACTCGCCCGCCGCGTGGATCACGCCACCGACCGGGTACGGGCCGGCGGCCAGTTCCTCGTTGATCCGCCGGACATCGTCGGCGTTTCCGACATCTCCTTGGTACAGCGTCACTTCCGCTCGATCGCGGAGCCGGTCGAGCAGCGCGGCGACCTCTGCGGGGGGAGCACCGGTCCGGCTCACCAGGGCAAGCCTGCGGGCGCCGAGGCTCACCAGCTTCTCCGCGGTCACCAGCCCGAACGCGCCGACACCGCCCGCGATCAGGTAGGTCCGGTCCGGCCGGATGGCGACCTCGCGGGACGCCGGGGCGTCCTGGTCCACGAAGGCGATCACCAGCTTGCCGACGTTGGCGCCCCGGCTGAGCACGCCGAACGCCTCCTCCACCTCGTCGAGCGAGTACACCGTGGTGGTGATCGGGTTCAGCGCGCCGTCGGCGATCTGCCCGGCGACGGCGGTCAGGATCTCCTTGTTGAGCCGGATCACCTCGGCCACCGGCAGCTCGCTGAAGTCGAAATTGTGGTACTCCACCTGGGGATGCGCCTGCGCGACCTGCTCGGGCGACCAGACGCCGACCTTGCCGAGTTCGACAAATCGGCCGTGTGGAGCCATTGTGCGCAGGCTCGCCGGGATGTGGTCCTTGTTCAGGCTGTTGAGCACGATGTCGACGCCCGCGCCGTCGGTCTCGCGCAGGATCTGCTCGGTGAAGTCGAGCGTCCGCGAGTTCATCAGGTGCCGGACGCCTTGGGCGCGCAGGACCGGCCACTTGTGCGGGCTCGCGGTCGCGAACACCTCCGCGCCCGCCGCCCTGGCGAGCTGGACGGCGGCCTGGCCGACGCCGCCCGCGGCCGCGTGGATCAGGATCCGGTCGCCCTGCTTGATCTTGGCCAGGTGGTGCAGGGCGTAGTACGCGGTGACGTAGGCCGAGGCCAGCCCGGCCGCCTCGGTCTGGCTGAGCCGAGCGGGCTTGCGCACGGCCGCCGCGGAGGGCACCGTGACCCGGCGCTGCATCAGGCCCGCGTAGTTGACGATCACCTCGGCGCCGACCTCGAACTCGGCCGCGGGCCCGGCCGCGATCACGGTGCCCGCGCACTCGAAGCCGAGCGGCTGCGGCTGGTACTGCACGCCAAGGCTTTCGGCGTGCTCCTTGAGCATGCCGAGCGCGTTGAGCACGTCCTTGAAGTTCAGCCCGGCGGCGTGCACCCGGACCTGGATCTCGGTGTCGACCGGCGCGGCGTCCTCGACCGGGACGGGCTTGATGTTGGCGAACCGGCCGAATTCCCGGATGCTCAGGGCGAAGTTCGCGTCGTCCTGGCCGGTGGGGCCGGTGGCGAGCAGCCTGCGCACGTGCCGATTGCCGTCGCGGTAGGCGAGTTGGAACTCGCCGCCGTCGCGGGCCTGCCACTCGTCCACCAGGTGCGGGTCGCCGCCCTCGGGCAGGTCGACCAGGGTGGCGCGCAGCTCCGGCCGTTCGGCCAGCAGGGTTTGGCCGAAGCCCCACAGCGTCGCGGCGGCGGGTCGGGCGGCCGAGTCGACGGTGTCGCCCGGTAGCCACTGGGCGCGTTCGGTGACCAGCCACAGCCGCTGGTCACCAGTGTCCATTCGCGACAGCAGGGACAGCAGATCGCGGTAGTTCCGCTCGCATTCCGCGCGCAGGGCGGGCTCGGTGACGGGACCGTTGTCCGGCCGCCAGAACCAGCAGACATCGGTGGGCGCCTCGGTGCGCAGCACTGTGTCCGCGTCCTGCGCGGTCCGCGCGAACGACAGCCGGACGCCCGCCCGCTCGGCCCGCTCAGCCGCGGTGAACTCGTTTCGCCCCACCAGAAGCACGTGCCGGGGCTGCTCGACCGCCTGCGCCAGTTGGGATCGCTTCAGCCAGGCGGGCCGCTGCAGGAAGCTGCGCCCGCCACTGTCCGCGAGCCGCTTGAAGCCCAGGTCGAGCAGTTCGACCACCGGCTGCCCGTCCTCCAGCACCAGCAGATCGGCGGACAGGTCCACGCCGACCGCCCGCGCCTGCTCGGCGGTGCGCAGCCGCAGCAACACGCGCAGGTGCGCGGACTTGGGCTTCTTGGCCAGCCGCAGCTCGCCGAAGCGGATCGGCAGGTAGTTGTGCCCGTCATCGAGCAGGCTCGCGATGGTGTGCAGTGCGCCGTCGAGCACCGCGGGCGGCAGGTTCTCCATCCCGCCGGTGTGCTGGCCGCGCAGGTCGCCGATCGCGAAGTCGGCCGCGTACCTTGTGGTGGAACGGATTCGCTGGAAGTGCGGGCCGTAGCCCATCCCCACCGCGGCGAACTCCGGGTACAGCTCCTCGATCAGCCGGACGTCCTCGGGCACCCCGGCCTCGGCAGCGCGCGCGACCAGGTCCCGTCCCGCACGCGCGAATCCGTCGACCGAGCGCGCGGCCAGGGTCGCGGTGGCGTGGCAGCGTTCGACGGCCTCGCCCTTGCCTGCCACCCGGCTCATGATCTGCACCGTCCCGGTGTCCAGGGTCAGCCGGGTGCGAACCTCGGTCAGCCGCTCGGCGTCGAGGAACAGCGGTTCGCTGATCCGCACGTCGGTCAGCGGGCGCCCGGTCTCGCCGTAGACCGCGTCCTGCAGGGCAAGCAGGATCTCGATGTAGCCCGCGCCGGGGAACACCACCTGGCCGGACACGACGTGGTCGACCAGGTAGGCCGGGTGGTGCGGGCTGAACTGTCCGCGGAACTCGCGGACTCCGGTGGAAAGCTGTTCCGGGGTGGAGATCTCCGCGCCGAGCAGCGGGTGGTGCGTCGACGCGTCCATAGTGGACGCCGCGATCCGGGCGCTGTTGATCGGCAGCCAGTAGCGCTTGCGGTCGAAGCCGTAGCTGGGCAGCGTGACCTTCCGCCTGGATTGTCCTTTGTGGATGGCAGGCCAGTGCACGGAGGCGCCCGCGAGGTACAGTTCGATCAGCGTGGCACGGATCGCCGCGCCGTTCTCGTCGGTCGGGTGCAGGCAATGCGCCCACCCGTGGTCATCGGCCGACACACACTGCTTGGCCAGCGCCGTCAGCGCCGCCGACGGTCCGATCTCGACGAACACGTGCGCGCCGCGCTTCTCCACCGTGCGCATGCCCGCGGCGAAGTCGCCCGACTCCGTGGCCTGGCGCGCCCAGTAGTCCGGCTTCGAGATCTCCGCCCGCCGCGCCACCTTCCCCGACAGCGCCGAGATCATCGTCAGTTTGGTCTCGTGGAAGGAGATGCCGCTGATGGCGGCGCGGAACTCCTCGACCGCGTCCGCGCCCGGCGCGGCCACGAGCCGGGCCCTCGCCGTCACGAGCGTGACCGCGTCCGCCAGGGTGAACAGCCCCGCCACGGTCGCGGCGACGACCTCGCCGACACCGGTGCCGACCATCACGGTGGGCCGGACACCCCACGCCAGCCAGAGTTGCGCGAGGGCGTACTCGACGGTGAACAGCGCCGAGTCCGCGGACTGCTCGGCGAACAGCCGCGCACAGTCCTCAATAGACTCCCGATACACCGGAAACTGCTGGTACAGCGCCGATCCCATCCCCGGATACGGTGTTTCGTTGCCACTGAACAGGAATGCCGTCTTGCGGATCACACTGGACCCCGCGCCGTCGTCGTCGGCGGCCAACCGGTCGAGCAGGTCGGTGAGCTGCTCGCGGCGCTCGACCACACCCGCGACCCTCAGCCGGAAGTGCGCGCGGCCGACGTTTCCGGTGTAGCAGAGGTCGCCGAGGTCGGCGTCCGGGTGCTCGGCCAGGTGGTGCCGGAACCGCTCGGCCTGCCGCCGCAGCGAACGCCGGTTCTTCGCCGACAGCGTGAAAACGTGGCTGCCACCGGCAAGCGCGGGATCGACGGACTCGACGGGCGCCTGCTCAAGCACGACGGTCGCGATGGTCCCGCCGAACCCGAAGCTGTTGACCACGGCCCGGCGGCTCTCGCCCTGCCACGGCGCGCACTCGGTCGGCACGGTCACCGGGTAGAGGTCCCAGGGAATCCGGCCGGACGGGGTGGCGAAGTTCAGGTGCGGGTAGATGACGCGGTCGCGCATCTGCAGCACCGCCTTCACCACCCCGACGATGCCCGCGACCGACTCCAGGTGCCCGACGTTCGTCTTCACCGAGCCGACGACGACGGGGTTGTTCTTGGTGTGGGACTTGGCGAACACGTCGTTGATCGCGCCCATCTCGATCGGATCGCCCAGCGCGGTGCCGATCCCGTGCGCTTCGACGTAGGAGATGTCGGCGGGCGCCAACTCCGCGTCGGCCAGCGCGGCCCGGATCACCCGGACCTGCGCGTTGCCGTTGGGCACCGAAAGCCCGGCCCCGTCGCCGTCCTGGCCGATCGCCGAGCCGCGGATCAGGGCGAGGATGGTGTCACCGCAGCGTTCCGCGTCGGACAGTCGCTTGAGGACGAACGCGCCGCAGCCCTCCGCGCGGACGTAGCCGTTCGCGGACTCGTCGAAGGTCTTGCACTGCGAGTCGGGCGAGAGCATGTTGGCGTGGGAGAGAATGACCGAGGACCGCGGATTGTGCAGCGCGTTCACCCCGGCGCACAGCGCGATGTCGCACTCCCCCCGACGCAGCCCGACAACGGCCTGATGCAGCGCCGTGAGCGACGAAGCCCCCGCCGTGTCGACCGTCATGCACGGCCCGTGCCACCCGAGAAAGTACGAAAGCCTGCCCGACATCGGGAACAACGTGCTCCCGGCCGCGAGGTGCCCGTCGAGTTCCTCGTGCTGCAACTGGTCGAACTGCATCGCGTAGTCGATCGACCCCGCGCCGACGTACACCCCGCCATTGCCCCCGCGCAGCGCGGTCGGGTCGATGTTGGCGTTCTCCAGGGCTTCCCAGGTGGTCTCCAGCAACATCCGCTGCTGCGGGTCGGTGTACTGCGCCTCGATCGCGGACACGTCGAAGAAGGCGGCGTCGAACTCGTCGATCCGGTCCAGGAATCCGCCCCCGACACTGCGAATCATGCCCTTGACCGTGTCGTCCTCCGAACTGAACGCGGCCGCGTCCCAGCGATCCGCCGGCACCGGCCCGATCCCGGACCGCCCCGCCCGGAGGAACTCGGCGAACTCGTCCGGCGTTTCACTGCCACCGGGAAACCGCAACCCGATCCCCACGATCGCCACCGGCTCGTGCTTCTCGAAATAAAGATCCCTGGCCGAGTCGACGCGCGGTTCCTGACCGGTTCCCGTTGTGTCCGACATGCCACAGTTCCTTCCACAGATGATCGCAGCGGCGCACGATGGGCCCCCCAGTCGCCGCTACCAGGTCGTTCGGACTGTGTCGGAGGCGAAGCCCGGTTCATCGGCACAAAGGCAAACACGTCCACCTGACACCTACCTGATGACCGCTTGACCGTCGCGCCGCACGTCGCGGGCGAATGATCACGCTGGACCGCACCGGTCCGCCGTTCCCTGATCTTGTCCTGGGTGGGCCGAGTGCTTACCGGACACATCCGAACGAGTGGCCTGTTGCCGAGGGGCGGATGCGCCAGAGTGCTTCCAGGCCGAGTTCGCATGCGCGGGCTCATTGCTGAGCAAGGCGACCTGGAGGGCGCGACCGCGACGCTTCACCAAGCGATCGACGTGATCGAACTGACTACGTCTATAGCGGCAACATCCCACCATCGCCCTTCGGTAGCCCCAACTCCTTGAGGAAACCGATACGCGCGTTAATCGCCGCAGAGAAGTGCCGCCAGTCGAGACTCTCGACTGGTTCGGATGGCTTCGACTCAAGCGCTGAGGACGTCACGTAGCACACCGAGTCGTAGATGCGTTCCTCCATCAACCGCTCGCAGAACACCCCGAAGCGCTTCTGGTATGAGCTGCCGTGCCAGACCCTCGCTACAGGGAAGGCACCCTTCTCGATCCGAACCGGGGATCGTGAGCCGGCACCATCCTCCATGAAGTACCCGAGCCACGGCTTCTCGCCAGGGAACAGCTTCTCCAGCGCCGCGCGCCGAAGATCGACCGCACTGCCAAGGGCCTCTTCGACCCGGTTGTTGTAGTTGTTCCCAAACGACGGCCCGCCGAGCGCCTTCAGCTCGAATGCCGCCACGAGGGTGTTCTCATGTGCGACAACGAGGTCCCACTGCTTCTGAGGGCGGTAGTAGCCGGGCAGCTCAAGCCGCTGACTCTTGGTGACCCGGATGTCCTGCGGCGGGTAGCCGGCTTCAAGGAAGAACTTGGAGAGGAGCGCGGCGATGGTGTCGAAGTGCTTCCCGCCACGGACCGAGCCAGCAGTACCCGCTCCCACCTTGTTCTTGATTGCTGACAACTCGTTTTGAGTCTGCTTGGCCCCCCAATACGCGGCAACGGCATCTTCAAAGTCTTGGCGGGTGACCGTCAAACAGCTCTCCTAGTCGGGTAGCTCGCTGAGTCCATAGGTGCGCATGGCGGCGCTTGTCGCGGCCTGCGCGTCACGTCGGTCGAAGGCGTCCGCCAGTGCGGTGCGATCGACCTCGCTCATCATGGAGGGGTCGGGCACACGAATCTTGCGGAGATACTGCGCCTGGAATCGGAGGGTGCCACCGCGCATCTTGACGGCGTACGCAGACACGAACGCTTCGGCAACCTTCGACAACAGCAGGCCGCCAAGGACTCGTAGGTCCCACACGTCCGACACGACGAAGTACAGGTTGTGGTGAGGGTAGTGACCGCCATCGTCCAGGACGGGATGAATGGTCAACTTCATGTCTGGGAAGAGAAGCTTCGGCCGCACGGTGAGCTTGTGGTCCACCTTGTCGATGGTCTTGTACCACCGGTCGGGTTGCTTGACCGCGATGTAGCGCTTGCGCAAGTCGCCGCCATGCTGCGCGAAGTATCGTGCGAGACGCGGGTAGTCCCGAAGATCGACCAAATCGCCGTCAGCGGTCCACGGATTGACCAGGTATGCGCCGTGCCAATTCAGTACACCGGTTCGGGTGTCGCGCACCATGCTGAGCGGGAGGAGTCGATCGTCCTCGACGTCTGGCTCGTTGTCTCGGTAGGTGATGAACACCTTATCGGCACCAGTCGCGATACCAATACCTACCCGTGTCCCCGTCGACCTGTCCTCAAGCAGCCCGAACCTGTCACTGAGGTCTTCTAGCATGGCCAAACGCGCAGGCGAAGCAGCGGGCCAGGAATCCTCTCCCGAGAACCAGTGCGGCAAACGGGCCGCGTGGAATGCCTGCTCGCTCACGTGCGGGTGATGTGACTTCCCCGCCCAAGCAACCAGTGCCTGGGCCTCCTTTGCGCCAAAAGTGCCGTTGGTATCTGCGACAATGGCCGGGCCTTGAGGTTTGTTGCCGATGATGGTGATAGCGGGATAAGCCGAGACCTGTTCCTTGAAAGCGTCCACGTCATGCATGACCAGTACAAGATCGACGCTGTATCGCCGAGAAACCAACTCGCGGAGGTTGCGGCCGTACTGGTTGCGCATCCAGCGATCGGCGCAGATGAATCCCATGTGCCCGCCAGGTTTGAGGCTTCGCAAGCCGATCTCATAGAAGCCGACATAAATATCCGCTCGACCACCCATCGTCGGACAGTTCGCCCGGTAGGCGCTCATCCGGGCGTCCGGTACGTCTTCGAGACGGATATATGGCGGGTTGCCAACCACGAAGTCGGCGCTCTGGACGGCGCACTCCCGTAGCAGGTAGTCCCCCTGGCCAATCCAACTGTGTACGACCTTGACGACCTCGGATGACGCCCAGCCGTCGGCGAGCAGCAGTCCAGCCACGAGTTCGCGGCTGTGCTCGACGTTCCGGTGAAGCAGATCGAGAGCCTCGACCGCGTGCGCCGCGTCCAGCAGGGAGCGCCTGTGGTAGCGACAGGAGGCACTAAGGCGCTCGGTGATCGATGCGAGGAAGGCACCGGTCCCGCAGGCCGGCTCCACGATGACCATGTCGGCGAGATTCCGGTCTGCCGTGTAACCCACCAGATCCAGGATCGTCTCGACCACCCAGCGACGCGTGAACACCTCGCCGTGCTCGATCGCCTCCTGCAGCGACCCTGGCAGGTGAAGAGCTTCAAGATCGAACAGCTCGCGGGTCGCCATGACTCGAGACGATAGCCAGCTCGAGTCATCGCCCTGAGCATTGGGCCTTCGACCGGCCGCTCGGTCCTGGGGACAACCTCAGTATCTAATCACCCTCGGCTTGCCTCCCGTCTCCATGAACTCTCTCAGCCCTTCCCGAACCTGCTCGATCGAATCTCTACATCGGCGTTCATCTCGGTAATCTGCCCCAGGTAGGTGCATACGACCGGCGCACTCCAGAGGTGCCATGGCGTCACGGCTGCTATGCGGGTGGGTCGTCGACTTCTCCAGTGACGGCCAGCCGTTGTTGTGCCCGTTCTTGCAAAGCTTCGCCGAGTTGGATCAGGCGCCTGCCCAGGCTGCATTCGGCAGCGGCCGACAGCGGCTCCACCCGTCCGGCATCGACGTCGAGTGTCCGCACCACGTAGAGCCCGATGTCCTGATTCAGGGTCGACAGCTTCCCGATGAGCGTCAGTTCATCGCGCCACTGCTCGCCGCCGGTCATCACCACGTCCCGCCCCGACCGCGCATGGCCACCGTGTGCGTCAGTCGGACGACAAACACCACCGCCACGGTGAGCGTGAACCCGAGTAGCGGCGTCACGACGCTCCACCGGCCCCGCCGGGCGGCACTGTCTGGTGTACGCAGAGCTGCTCGGCTGCCGGTGGCAGCCCGCCGTCCATGACCAGGATGGCGGCGCCCCTACGTCGGATCTGCCGCACCAACTCCGTCACCACGTCGACCCGTGGCGACAGATGCGCCCCGTCGACCACCACCACCCCGGCAGCACTCGGCAAATCCA
>NZ_JBQTHF010000040.1:0-32283 GCF_052390155.1 Actinokineospora sp.
GCCGGGGCGGCCGGGGGGGTTCCCCGCGACCCCCCGCCCTGCCACCCCTCACCCTCCCATCCCCCCCCCCCTTGCACCGGGGGGGGGTCTTCCCGCCCTGGGTGTTCTTTACCCCCGCCGCCTGGAACCGCGTAGATGATGGATTGGTGCATACCAATCAGGTCATGCCGTCGAGCTGTCAGGCTGAGGGCACGAGCGACTTCACTCCCGCGCCGGGCGGCGTCGTGCCCCGCGCCGCGTGTTGGTCACCGGAGCCTCCGGCGCCATCGCCACGCCCGAGGAGGTCGCCGCCGCGGTGGTCTACCTCGCCTCGGCCGACGCGCTGTGGGTGTCCGGCGCGATCTTGGACCTCAACGGCGCTTCGCACCTGCGGACCTAACCCCTAGGGTCGAACCGTGACCTACGACATCGTGGTGGTCGGCGGCGGGCACAACGCGCTCGTCGCCGCCGCGTATCTGGCCAGGGCCGGGCGCTCGGTGCTGGTGCTCGAACGGCTCGACCAGGCGGGCGGCGCGGCGGTCAGCGCGAGCCCGTTCCCGGGGGTGCCGGTGCGGCTGTCGCGGTACTCCTACCTGGTCAGCCTGCTGCCCGACCGGATCGTCGCCGACCTCGGGCTGCGGCTGACGCTGCGCTCGCGCGCGGTCTCGTCCTACACCCCGGTGGTCGGCGGCGCGGGGCTGCTGGTCGAGCGGGAGCCGGGCGCGGCCACCGCGGCGTCGTTCCGCGCGCTGACCGGCTCGGACACCGAATTCGCGCGCTGGCAGGAGTTCTACGCCGGGCTCGCGCGGATGGCCGAGGCGTTGGCGCCGACGCTGCTCGACCCGCTGCCGACCCGGGCCGACGCGCGGGAGCTGGTCAGCGCGGCGGCGGGCGAGCGGGTCTGGCGGCAGGTGTTCGAGCGTCCGCTGGGCGAGGCGATCGAGGAGACCTTCGCCGACGACGTGGTGCGCGGCGTCGTGGCCACCGACGGGCTGATCGGTACGCACACCTCGCTCACCGCGCCGGATCTGCTGGCCAACCGCTGTTTCCTGTACCACTTGATCGGCAACGCGACGGGCGAGTGGCGGGTCCCGGTCGGCGGCATGGGCGCGGTGACCGGCGAGCTGCTGCGCGTCGCCCGCGAGGCCGGGGTCGAGCTGGTGACCGGCGCCGAGGTCACCCGCGTGGACGCCGACGGGCGGGCCGCCGAGGTCGCGTACCTGCGCGACGGGCAGGAACACGTCGTCGCGGCGGGGCACGTGCTGGCCGGGGTGGCGCCCGCGGTGCTCGACCGGCTGCGCGGCCGCGAGCCCTCATCGGTCCCGGTGGGGGCACAACTCAAGATCAACATCCTGCTCGACCGACTGCCCCGGCTGCGCTCGGGAGTCGACCCGCGGCAGGCGTTCGCGGGCACCTTCCATCTCGATGAGTCCTATTCGGACCTGGAGAACGCATACCGGGCAAGTATTTCCGGCAAGGTGCCGGAGTTTCCGCCGGGCGAGATGTACTGCCACACGCTGACCGATCCATCCATTGTGGACTCGTCGCCTGCCGGCGCGCACACGCTGACCCTGTTCGGCCTGCACCTGCCGCCCGCGCTGTTCGCCGCCGACAACCGCGGCGTGTGCGCCGACCTGGTCGACCGGTATCTCGCCGGGCTCGACCGCCACCTCGTCGACCCGATCGCGGACTGCGTCGCCCGCGACGCGGACGGCAACCCGTGCGTCGAGGCGCGCACCCCGCTGGACCTGGAGGTCGAACTGCGCATGCCGGGCGGCAACATCTTCCACGGCGACCTGTCCTGGCCCTTCGCCGACGAGGGCGGCTGGGGCGTCGAGACCGACACGGCGAACCTGCTCGTCTGCGGCAGCGGCGCCCGGCGCGGCGGCGGCGTCAGCGGCATCGGCGGCCACAACGCCGCCATGGCCGTACTCGGCGGTGCCCGATGACGACCTGGAGCAACGGGCGCGCGGCCCGCAAGGTGGCGCTGGGCTACGCCATCGTGGTGATCGTGGTGTTCACCTATGTCGCGATCCAGTTCGCCACGCACGACTCCCCGGACGCGTCGTTCGCCCCGGTGCTCGCGGTCGGGGTCACCCTGCCGTCCTCGCTGATGATCGTCCTGCTCCCGGACATCGCCTACCCGTGGAGCGTCATCGTGGGCAGCGCGGTGCTGGTGTCGGCGGCGCTGTTTCAGACCTGGCTGCTGTGGCTGCTCTTCCGGGGGCACCGCACGCGGTGACGTTTTTGTCGGTGGGCGGTGCCATGATCCGGGTACTGGAATCGACAGAGGGAGGGTTCATGAGCGAGCTTGCGAGCGAGTCGATGTCACAGGGCGTCCGCGAGCGGCGTCACGGAGCCTGCGAGGGGACGCCATGAGCTTGTCGGTGTTGGCGGATCTGAATTGGCTCGCGGTGCTCGTGGCCGCCGTCGCGTTCTTCGCCCTCGGCGGCCTCTGGTACTCGAACGCGCTGTTCGGCAAGGCGTGGACGGAGGCGGTGGGCTGGGAACCCGTCGAGGGCGAGAAGCCGCCGGTGACGCTCTACCTGATGCCGCTGATCACGTGCATTGTGTCCGCCGTCGCCATCGCCGTACTCGCGCGTGCGACAGGCACTGACTCCTTAGCCGAGGCCATCGTGCTCGGACTCGTCACCGGAGTCGGGCTGGCCGCCATGGCGCTGCTGGTGACCGGGTTCTTCGACCCGCGCAAGCCCAAGCCGATGGTGTGGGTCGCCATCACCTCGGGCTACCACGTGGTCGGGTTCGTGATCGTGGCGGTGATCGTCGCGCTCTGGACCTAGGTCGGCAGGCTAGGCGACGAGCTGCTCCTTGACCTGGGCCAGGGTCGGGTTGGTCAGCGCCGTGCCGTTGGGAAAGTGCAGCGTCGGCACGGTCTGGTTGCCGCCGTTGACCTTCATCACGAAGTCGGCGGCGCCCGGGGTCCGCTCGATGTCCACCTCGGTGAAGTCGATCCCCTCGGCGTTGAGCTGCGTCTTGAGTCTGCGGCAGTAGCCACACCAGGTCGTCGAGTACATGGTCAGCGTAGTCGGCGCGGACATCGCGGTTCCTCTCCTGGGGGCCGTGTGGGTCTTCAGGGTCAACACATGCCGGAACGGAGTAGATGCCCGCGAAGAGTGCGCCGCTGGTCACATCGCACGATCGAACAAGGTCCCGGTGAGGTCGCCACCGTGACCGTACTCGACGCGCCGCGAACGGCGGTGGCACTCCCGGAGGAGTCCGGTGGCCCACCGTGGTTCAGGTGGGCCACCGACCGAGGATCAGGTGATCGCGACGACAGCGCTGGTCGACGTGCTGTAGGTGGTGCCGCGGAAGGTCGCCTGGTGGTAACACTGCACCAGGTAGTGGATTCCGGTCGGCGCCGGGCCGATCCAGAACTCGACGTCGGTGAAACCCGCGTTGGACTCCTCGTCCTGGTCGGTCTCGCCGCCGCCGACGCAGTACACGCTCAGCCGTTCGGCGTCGATCTTCACCCCGGTCGAGGTCTCGAAGCGGGACCAGCCGCGAACCTTGGCGTGCGAGCCCGGGATGGCGTCGATCTTGTACACGGCGCCGCTGATGCGGTATGCCGTCGGTGTACCGCCGCCGCCCCCACCGCCGCCGCCCCCGCCGCCGCACTGCATGTCGTCCGGGGGGCAGGCCGCGGCGGCGCCGGGCGCGTACGCGACCTGAGCCGTGGTGAGGGCCGCGAAGGTCATCACCGCGCCGAGCAGCCGTTTCGTCATCGAGTTCATCGTGGTCCTTTACGAGGGCGGGCGAACTGGATGGAGCGCACGGAAATCTAGGCGCGACCCGCTCGCTCACCCGGCGAAATCGGACATCACCGGACCGCGCCGGACACCACCGGCTGTTCTCCCGCGGCGCCGAAGCTCAGGGGTGGGCTGCCGAGGATCAGCCACAGTCCGCTGTCCTGCGCGAAGGAGTCCGGCGGCTCGCGGAACACGGCGATGTCCGTGGCGCCGTCGCCGTCGTAATCCGCGGGCACCGGCCAGTCGGTCGACTCGCCCCACGGTACGACGGAGGGGGTGTTGTCGGCGCTGCGCAGGATCCACCAGTAGCCGGTCGACGGGCGGAAGACGGCCAGGTCGGCCCGGCCGTCGCCGTCGTAGTCGGCCTGGACGGGGCGGTCCCCGGCCTGGCCCCACTGCTGGTAGAGCTTGCTTCCGTCCGAGGACCGCAGCACGACCCAGTGCCCGGTCGCCGGGCGCATGACCGCGATGTCGGCCAGGCCGTCGCCGTCGTAGTCGGCGGGGACCGGGACGTCCGTGGGCGCGCCCCACTGTTGTCGGGTGACGACGCTGTCCGACGACCGCCGCACCGTCCAGAGGCCCGTCGACAGTTCGACCACGGCGATATCGGTCCGGCCGTCACCGTCGTAGTCGGCCGGGACCGGGACGTCGCCGGGCACGCCGAGGGAGTCCTGCCACGGCTGGGCGTCGATCGGCACGATCCGCCACGATCCGGCCCACGGGTCGTAGACCGCGGGGTCGGCGTCACCGTCGCCGTCGAAGTCGCCGGGCACCGCGAACCACCCGGGTCCGCCGCCGGTCAAGGTGCCGTGGGACCAGCCGCACGGCTGACCGAGATCCTCGTCGCAGGGCAAGCGGAGTCGCCACCGGCCGCTCGTGGGGTTCCAGACAGCGGGGTCGCTGAGGCCGTCGCCGGTGAAGTCGGCGACCGGCCGCGGTGGAGGTGGCGGCGGCACGCTCGCGAGCGCCGGTGACGACGCCCCGGCGACGATCACCATGACCACCGTGACCAGTGCTCTGACCTTCATCTCCGCCCCCTTGTGGACGTCCGCTACCTGGCGTGCGCGCACATGGTGACCGCCGCCATCGCGCCGCGACGACAAAGTCGGACACGGCCGGACAAAGTGTGTTCCCGCCAGTCGGCGGTTGGCTACGCTGCGGCCGCAGGCAGCCTCCAGGAAGGGCGATGGGGCCGTGGTTACTGGTGACGTCAGCCTCGGCGGCATCACGGCGGTGGCGACCGTGGACGAACTCGCCGGTCTGCTCCGCCAGTTGCGCAGGCGGGCGGCCCGCGCGCACGGCGATCGCCAGTTGAGCTACCGCGAGCTGGCCGCCAAGACCGGCTGGGCGCACGGCGTCATCGGCGACTACTTCTCCGGCCGGACGCTGCCGCCCACCGACCGATTCGACGTGCTGGTCCGCATTCTCGGCGCGAGCGCGGAGGAGACCGGGATGCTGGCCACCGCTCGGGACCGGGTCGAGGAAGGTCGCCGCGCGCCCCGGCCCGGGCTGCCCGCCGCGCCCGTGCCGCGCGAACTGCCCCGCCCGGTGTCGGGGTTCGTCGGTCGGAGCGACCAGTTGGCGGCGTTGGACGCGCTGCTCGACGCGGGTGACGGGCCCGCGCCACCGGTCGTGATCTCCGCGGTGTCCGGCACGGCCGGGGTCGGCAAGACCGCGCTCGCCGTGCACTGGGCCACCCGGGTCGCCGGGCGGTTCCCCGACGGCTGCCTCTATCTCAACCTGCACGGCTACGGGCCCACCGAGCCCCTTCGGCCGCAGGACGCGCTGACCGGGTTCCTGCGCAGCCTCGGGATACCGAGCGCGGACCTGCCGCTCGACGTGGGTGGGCTGTCCAGCCGGTTCCGCACCGCGGTGGCGGACCGCCGCATGCTGATCCTGCTCGACAACGCCCACTCGGCCGAGCAGGTGCGGCCGCTGCTGCCGGGGACGCTGTCCTGCTGTGTGGTGGTGACCAGCCGCGACCAGATGGCGGGTCTGGTCGCGCGGGACGGCGCTCGCAGGCTCGACGTCGATCGACTGCCCGCGGCGGACGCCGTCACCCTGCTGGGCGGACTCATCGGTCAGCGGGCCGCGGCCGAACCGGAGTCCGTCGTGGTGCTGGCCGACCGGTGTGCCCGGCTGCCGCTGGCGCTGCGGATCGCGGCCGAGCTGGCCGCCGCGCGTCCGTCGGCGAGCCTGGCCGAGCTGGTCGGGGAACTCGGCGCCGGGCCGCGGATCCTGGACCTGTTGGACGCGGGCGGCGACGCCGACACCGCCGTGCGGCCGATCTTCTCCTGGTCGTACCGGCACCTGTCCACGCGGGCCGCGCGCGGCTTCCGGCTGCTCGGCGCGTTTCCCCGGACCGACTTCACCGTGTCGACGCTGGCCGCGCTGGCGGGGGCCGACGACGCGCGGCGGATCGTGGGCGAACTCGCGCGCGCCCACCTGGTCGAGCGCGTCGGCGCGGACCGGTACGGCCTGCACGACCTGTTGCGGGCCTATGCCGCGGAACAGCTCGCCGAGGAGGAGCCCGGCGGTGCGCGATCAGCGGCCGAACGCGTGCGGGACCACTTCCTCACCACCGCGGCGATCGCCGTCGAGTCGGTGTATCCGGCCGCCCCCGACGCGACGCGCCGCCTGCCCGAGGGCGACGCCGTGGCCTGGCTCGACGCCGAGCTGGCCGCGATGATCGCGCTGTCCGACCAGGCGGTGACCGAGGGCGGCTCGACGTTCCCGATGACGTTGTCCACGACCCTGTGGCGCTACCTCGACCGGGGCAGCCGGTACTCGGACGCGCTGGTCGTGCACGGCAACGCGGTCACCGCGGCCAGGGCGCACGGCGACCGCGGCCAGGAAGCGGCCGCGCTCGGGGAACTCGGTCAGATCCACACCCGGCTCGGCCGGTACGAGGTGGCCCTCGACCACCTGCGGCGCGCGCTCGACATCAGCCGGTCGACCGGCGACCGGGGCCGCGAGGCGACGGCGTTGAACCGCCTCGCGATCGTCTGTTCGCGACTCGGGCGGTCGTCGGAGGCCGTCGGCCACTACCGGCAGGCGCTGGTGATCGACCGGGAGATCGGTGACCTGGCGAGCGCGGGTCGGGTGTTGTCCAATCTCGGCGCCGAGTACGCCGACCAGGGCCGGTTCGCCGAGGCTGTCGACCACTTCGAGCAGGCCCTGCACCTGGCCCGGGATCTCGGCGACCGCTACGGCGAAGGCAACGCGCACAACAACATCGGGCTGGTCCGCAGCCTGCTGGGGCACTACGAGGACGCGTTGCGCCACTACGGGCTCGGGCTGACGGCCGCCCGCCGGATCGGGGACCGGGCAGGTGAGGGCCGGGTGCTGGCCAACCTGGGGGTGGTGCTCACCAGGCTCGGCGATCACCGCAAGGCGGGCGAGAAGATCACCGCGGCGCTGCGCATCCACCGCGACATGGGCGATCGGGCCGCGCAGGCCGAGGCGCTGACCTACCTGGCCGAGTTGGCGCACGAGACCGGCGAGCACGGTGCGGCGCTCGACCGGTACGCGCAGGCACTCGCCATCGCGCGGGACATCGGCTTCCGCGCGGGCGTGTGCCGCGCGCTCAACGGCACGGGTCGGGCGCTGCTCGCGCTGGGGCGAGCGGAGGACGCCGCGGGCAGGCACCGGCAGGCGAACGACCTCGCCGCGGACATCGGTGACCGCCTGCAGGCCGCCCGCGCGCACGAGGGACTGTCGGACTGCGCGCGCGTTCTCGGTGACCCCGGGCGCGCTGACGAACACCGCGCCCAGGCGGCTGCCACCTATGCCGAGATCGGCGTGCCGCACACCGCGCGGGTCTGATCAGGGCGGACTGTCCACTCGCGACTCAAGACGCACCACAATGGACTTCGAGGTCGGCGTGTTGGACGTCTCGGCGGTGGAGTCCAGCGGTACCAAGGAGTTCGCCTCCGGGAAGTACGCCGCCGCGCAGCCCCGCGCGGTCGGATACGAGATCACCCGGAACCGCTCGGCCCGCCGCTCGTGCCTGCCGGTGGGGTCCTCTGGCCACTCGCTGACCAGGTCGACGATCTGGCCGTCGGCGAGGCCGAGTTCGGCGATGTCGTCCGGGCTGACGAACACCACGCGCCTGCCGTCCTTGACGCCGCGGTAGCGGTCGTCCAGGCCGTAGATGGTGGTGTTGTACTGGTCGTGGCTGCGCAGGGTCTGCAGCAGCAGGCGACCCGGCGGCACCCGCGGCACGGTCAGCGGGTTGGCGGTGAAATTGGCCTTGCCGTTGCGGGTTCCGCTGAACTCGCGGGCGTCGCGCGGGGCGTGCGGGAGCACGAAGCCGTCCGGGCGGCGCACCTTCTCGTTGTAGTCCGCGCAGCCCGGGACCACGCGCGCGATCCGCTCGCGGATCAGGTCGTAGTCGCGGGCGAAGTCGGCCCACGGCACCGGGTGGTCCGGCCCGAACAGCGCCTGGGCCAGCCCGCACACGATGCCGACCTCGGACACCAGGTGCTCGCTCGCCGGGTCGAGGCGCCCGCGCGAGCGGTGCACCACCGACATCGAGTCCTCCACGGTGACGAACTGGTCGCCGCCCGCCTGGGTGTCGCGCTCGGTGCGCCCGCGTGTGGGCAGGATCAGCGCCGTGCGCCCGTGCACCACGTGCGACCGGTTCAGCTTCGTCGACACCTGCACCGTCAGCGCGCACGAGCGCAGCGCCGCCTCGGTGACCTCGGTGTCCGGCGATGCCGACGCGAAGTTGCCGCCGACGGCGAAGAAGACCTTCGCCTGGCCGTCGCGCATCGCGCGGATCGCGGCGACCGTGTCGTGGCCGTGCTTGCGCGGCACGGCGATGCCGAACTCGGTCTCCAGCGCGGCGAGGAACTTCTCCGGCATCTTCTCCCAGATGCCCATCGTGCGGTCGCCCTGCACGTTGGAGTGCCCGCGCACCGGACACAGGCCCGCGCCGGGCTTGCCGATCATGCCGCGCAGCAGCGCCACGTTCGCGATCTCGCGGATCGTGGGCACCGAGTGCTTGTGCTGGGTGAGCCCCATCGCCCAGCACACGATGGTGCGCTCGGAGTCGGCGAACATCCGCGCGACCTGCTCGATCTCGGCGCGGTCGAGGCCGGTCGCGGTGAGCACGGCGTCCCAGTCGAGGTCGCGCACGCTCTCGGCGTAGTCGGCGAAGCCCTCGGTGCGGGTGTCCACGAAGTCCTGGTCGACCACCGTGCCCGGCGCCTGCGCCTCCCAGCGCAACAGCAGGTGCCCGATCGCCTGGAACAGTGCTTGGTCGCCGCCGAGCCGGATCTGGCAGAACTCGTCGGCCAGCGCGGTGCCCTTGCCCACCAGGCCGCGCACGTTCTGCGGGTTCTTGAACCGCAGCAGCCCGGCCTCGGGCAGCGGGTTCACCGCGATGATCTTCGCGCCCGCGCCCTTGGCCTCCTCCAGCGCGGACAGCATCCGCGGGTGGTTGGTTCCCGGGTTCTGCCCGACGACCACGATCAGGTCGGCGAGAGTCAGGTCGGCCAGGCTCACCGAGCCCTTGCCGATGCCGGTGGTCTGCGCGAGCGCCGCGCCCGAGGACTCGTGGCACATGTTCGAGCAGTCCGGCAGGTTGTTCGTGCCGAAGCCGCGCACCAGGAGTTGGTAGAGGAACGCCGCCTCGTTGCTGGTGCGGCCGGAGGTGTAGAACAGCGCTTCGTCTGGAGTGGACAGTGCGCGCAGCTCGGTGGCGACCAGGTCGAAGGCATCCGCCCAGGAGATCGGCGCGTAGTGCGTCGCGCCGGGCGCCAGCACCACGGGGTGGGTGATCCGGCCCTGCTGCCCGAGCCAGTAGTCGGTGCGCTCGGCCAGTTCCGCGATCGGGTGCGCGGCGAAGAACTCCGGCCCGACGCGCCGCTTCGTGGCCTCCTCGGCGACGGCCTTGGCGCCGTTCTCGCAGAACTCCGCGAGCTTGCGGTGGCCCTGCGGCTCCGGCCACGCGCAGCCCGGACAGTCGAAGCCCTCGCGCTGGTTGAGCAGCCGCAGCGTGCGCGCGGTGCGGCCCACGCCCATCTGCTCCACCCCCCGCCGCAGCGACACCACGACACCGGGAATGCCCGCGGCCCACTGCTTCGGGGTCGTCACGGACAGCTCGTCTTCGGCGACATCCCGATCGGGTGGCTTGCTGACCATGGACCCATCCTCTGCCACGGCAGGCGCGGACGCCACACAGTGCCCAGACTTGTCGCCCAGACTTGTCGCAGCGCGGACACGAGGAGGCGGGCCGGTGGTCGAGGGACAGCAGGCGGCGTGGGCGGCCGCGGAAGCGTTGCGGGAAGCCAGCAGCGCGTGGGAAACCGAGTGTCGCGCGGACCCGGCGGCGTTCGGGTCGGCGGTCGCCGCGCACGCCTACACCGTGATGCGGGAGACCTGGCTGCGCGAGCTGGGCGTGCACCTGGCGGTCCTCGATCAGGCCGGTGCGGCCAGTGAACACTGACTTCCAGGTGACCTCGCTCGTGCGCACGCTGGGCGACCTCGGGTCCCTGCTCAACCCGGCCCGCCTGGTCGGTGTCGTCGCCGACGCCGTGCGCGAGACGGCGGTGCCGCCGCCCGGCGACCCGGACGCGCTCGACGCTCTCGCCGCGCGCTACCGGAGCACGGCCGCCGCGCTCACCGCGGTCGCGGGCGCGGTCGCCGGTCTGGATGTCGAACCGCCGTCCGCGTGGACCCGCGGCGTGACCACCGTCGCCGCCGAGGTCGTCCCGGCGACGGCGCGCGCCCTCGACCGCGCCCCGGCGGTGTTCACCCGCGCCGCCGACGCGCTCGCCGAGTTGGCCGCGTCGATCCGCGACCAGCGGCGCAGGCACGCGGACCTGCGCCAGGCCCTGCGGGACGCGGCCTACGACGCCACGCACGTGGCGGGCGTGCCGATGCCCGACCCGGTCGGCATCGCCCGGCTCGTCGGCGTCGTGGACGAGCTGATCGCGGGCTGTGTCGCGGTCTACACCGACAGCCTCATCGCCGCCGACCGCGCCGCGAGCCGGTTCGCCGATCTACGCGGTGCCGCGCGCGCGGCCGCCGCCCGGGGACTGGCGCCCGACGACGCGGTGGTGCTGGCCGACGCCATGGTCGGGGGCTTCGACGCGGGCGCGCTCACTCCCGGCGGGCTCGACCGCGCGGGCCTGCGGCTCGGCGGACTCGGGCCACGGGGGCGGGCGCAGGTCGACGGCGTCCTGCGCGCGGCGGGCTCCGACCTCGAACGGGCCTGGCTGCTCAAGGCCCTCGGCGCGGGCCACGACCTGGGCGCGTTCGCCGACGCGATCCGCGGCCGGAGCCCGGATTGGCTGGCGTCGCGGTTGTCGCTGCTCGACCGGGGTGCCGCGGTCGACCAGACCCGGCTCGGGGTCGCCGTGCGCCAGTACGAGCCGACCACCTGCGGCACCACGTGCCTCATCGTCGCCCGCGCCGAGCACGATCCGCGCTACGCGCTGGCGCTCACCGAGGGCGACTTCGCGGCGAACTTCCGGGCCGAGCGCGACGCCGTGCACCACGAGACCAACCGCGTCCACCCGGAGGCGGCGGGCACCAGCCCCGCGGGCATGGTCGCCTACCTCGACCGCCACCTCGGCACCCCCCACGACTGGCGCCTGGTGGACGACACCGACCCGCGCGCGGTCTCCGCGACGCTGCGCGAGGTGGTCGCCGTGGTCGACGGGGGCGAGCCGGTCCCGCTGCTGGTGGGCGGCACCGTGCCGCGCCACTACGTCCTGGTCGTCGGCCACCACGACGGCGTGCTGCTGGTCTTCGAGCCGACCGCGGGCCGGACCGTGGCCGTGCCGGAACACCGGTTCCGCGCGGGTGACCTCAAGGACACGCTCGCCTTCCGGCACGTCCAGGCGGTCATGCTGCCGCTCTAGGCTGGGACATCAGGCGGGGCAGCCGCTTTCGGCGGGGAGGGGGGCGTTCGGGTCGAAGTAGGCGCCGCGGTCCTGCTGGGGGGCGACGTGGGTCAGGCCGCGGTCGCTGTACGCGGGGGCGAGGAAGCCCAGTTTGTAGGCGTCGCAGGCGATCGAGTAGCCGAAGCCGCCGACGTGGCCGTACCAGAGGCCCTGGCTGCCGGTGGTCCACCGCGGCCCCGACCGCAGCACGTAGTCGACCTCGGCGCGGACCACCACGATCATGTCCATCGGGTCGCTCAGCCGGTCCGGGTCGGGGGCGTCGAAGGCGTAGGCGAACACGTAGTTGGTGTGCACCACCAGCTCGCCCGGCCCGCCCGCCTCGGCCCACATCCGGCCGGTGACCTTCGGCTCGACCGGCAGCAGCGCGCTGCCCCGGGCGATCAGGCTGACCAGCGCCTGGGCCTGCGGCTCGCGGCCGGTGCCGAACAGCGGCGCGAGCTGCGCGCGCGCGTCCGGGGCGAGTAGGCCGAGGTAGCGGCTCGGGTCGTGGTCGACCAGCAGCCGCGGGTCGAGCCTGCTGGCCACCAGCGTGTCGCGGACCTGGGCGGTGGCGCCCGCGACCTGGTCGGCGGTGAACTCGCCGACCTGCATGGCGGGCGGGCGGGTGATGCCCGCGCCGCCGTCGGCCCACGCGGCGGCCGGGGTGCGCTCGTACGGCAGGGCCAGGTCGATCGGCGGGGTGACGGGGCGGACCGGTTCGCCGGTCGCGGGGTTGTCGGGGCCGGAGAGCACCTTGTCGAACACGCCGACGCCGATCATCAGCATGACCACGGCCACGATGGCGACGAGCACCATCGAGGTGACAAGCCAGCGCTCGGCACGGCGTCGACGTGCCGAGCGCAACATCGCCCGCACGTCGGCGCGCCCCGCGGCACGCACTCGACTTCGCCACTCGGCGTCTCGCACCGCGGCTTGATCGCCGAACTCACGTTGGTCCACCGGCCCCCCAAGGGCACTCCAGTACCGGGTCTGGCCTGGTTGAGGTAATGACTGCCTGGTGAACAGCTCATCGATACGGCCCGGTCCGGCGTTAACAATCCGCTTATCGGCGGGTCGCGCCCTGCGGTGAACGGCTCCCGAGACCCGATCAACGGTCACCCGTGACCGTTGATCCCAACCTGATTACGCCGATCGGACCTCAGGGTGCAGCCGAAAGGCGGACCGCGATGTCCAGGCCGGTTGCCGTGCGGTAGCGCACATCCCGCAGCACCCCGGCGGCCCGCAGGTCGCCCTCGACCGACGCCAACGCCGCCTGGTCGGCCGGTGCGCAGGCGATCACCAGTTCGGCCACCGGCGACCGCATCGACAGCTTGGCCCGCGACTTCGCCCCGCGCACCGCCGCCAGCACCGCGCGGGCCAGCGGCACCAGCCCCGCCGGATCGGACCCGCCGCCCGCCACCGGCCACGGTGCCGTGTGCACCGACCCGGCGCGCCACCACGACCAGGTCTCCTCGGCCGCGAACGGCAGCAACGGCGCGAACAGCCGTTGCAGCACCGACAACGCGGTCCGCAGCGCGAGCCGGGCCGACGCCGCGCCAGGGCCGTCGCCGTACGCGCGGTCTTTCACCAGCTCCAGGTAGTCGTCACACCAGAACCAGAAGAACCGCTCGGTGCGCTCCAGCGCCTCGGTGTAGTCGAACGCGTCCAGCGCCGCCGTCGCGTCGGCCACCACCTCGTCGAGCGTGCCGAGCACCGCGCGGTCGATCGGCTCGGTCACCGCCGCGTCGTCGTCCGGCGCCGGGAAGCCGAGCGCGAACCGGCCGGCGTGCAACAGTTTCGTCGCGAGCCTGCGGCCGATGCGCATCTTCGCCGGGTCGAACGCGGTGTCCGTGCCGGGGCGCCCGCTCGCCGCCCAGTAGCGCACCGCGTCCGCGCCGAAGCTGTCGAGCAGCTCCGCCGGGCCGAGTCCGTTGCCGGTGGACTTGCCCATCTTCTTGCGGTCCGGGTCGAGGATCCAGCCGGAGATCGCGGCCGTGCGCCACGGCAGCGTGCCGGAGTCCAGCTCCGCGCGCAGCACCGTGGCGAACAGCCAGGTGCGGATGATCTCGTGCGCCTGCGGGCGCAGGTCCATCGGATACGTCCGCGCGAACAGCGCCGGGTCGTCGTCCGCGCCGCACACCAGCAGCGGCGTCAGCGACGACGTCGCCCAGGTGTCCATCACGTCCGGGTCGCCGGTGAACCCGCCCGGCCGCCCGCGCTGGTCCTCGGTATACCCCGGCGGGGTGTCCGACGACGGGTCGACCGGCAGTGTCGCGGGCCGGATCGGCCGGTCGTGGTCAGGCTCGCCGTCGGCGTCGAGCGGGTACCACAGCGGGAAGGGCACGCCGAAGAACCGCTGCCTGCTGATCAGCCAGTCGCCCGCGAGGCCGTGCACCCAGTTCTCGTAGCGGGTGCGCATGTACTCCGGGTGCCAGGCCAGCTCGCGGCCCCGGTCGAGCAGCACGTCGCGGTGCGTGGTCGAGCGGATGAACCACTGCCTGCTGGACACGATCTCCAGCGGCTTGTCGCCCTTCTCGTAGAACTTCACCGGCCGCACGGTCGGCCGTGGCTCCCCATCCAGCTCGCCCCCCGCACGTAGCATCGTGACGATCCGCTCACGCGCGGAGTGCACCGTTGCGCCCGCCAGCTCCGCGTAGCGATCGGCGGGCACCCCGGGCGGCGGGTCGGGCAGCAGCCTGCCGTCGCGGCCGATCACCGTGCGCGCGGGCAGGCCGAGTTCGCGCCACCACAGCACGTCGGTGAGGTCGCCGAAGGTGCAGCACATCACCAGCCCGCTGCCGCGCTCTGGATCAGCCGCCGGGTGCGCGAGCACCGGAATGTCCACATCGAACACCGGCGTCCGCACGGTGGTGCCGATCAGCGCGCGGTATCGCGCGTCGTCCGGGTGGGCGATCAGGGCCACGCACGCGGGCAGCAACTCGGGTCGCGTGGTCTCCACGCGCAAGTCGGCGAACCGCAGTGTGTGCCACGCGCCCGGGTGGTCGCGGTCGACCAGTTCGGCCTGCGCCACCGCCGTGCGGAACCCCACGTCCCACAACGTCGGCGCCTCCCGCTGGTAGGCCTCGCCCGCCGCCAGCAGCCGCAGGAACGACGCCTGCGACAGCCGCCGCGCCCGCGCGCCGATCGTCGTGTACGTGCGCGACCAGTCGACCGAGAGCCCGAGCCGACGCCAGAGCAGCTCGTAGGCGCGCTCGTCCTCGGCGGTCAGAAGTTCGCACAGGGCAACGAAATTGCGCCGCGACACCGACCGCGCCCGCTGCTTCGGCGCGGCGGGCTCCGGGGTCGCGAGGTCCGGGTCGTAGGGCAGGTCCGGGTCGCAGCGCACCCCGAAATGGTTCTGCACGCGGCGTTCGGTCTGCAGGCCGTTGTCGTCCCAACCCATCGGGTAGAACACGTCCTTGCCGCGCATCCGCTGGTAGCGCGCGATCACGTCGGTGTGCGTGTAGGAGAAGACGTGGCCGATGTGCAGGCTGCCGCTCACCGTGGGCGGCGGCGTGTCGATGGAGAAGACGGACTCGCGCGGGCCGGTCCCGGCGAACCGGTAGGTGCCTGCCTCCGCCCAGCGCGCCGCCCAGGTCGATTCCAGTCCGTCGAGGGACGGCCGGTCGGGCACGGTGTTCGCGGCCGTGTTCTCCGTCATGTACGGACGGTAGTGGTCGGGGCGCGCCCGGCTCGACTGGTTTTCGCGGGCGTTCGTAGACTCTTCGACCGTGACCGAAACCGCAGCCATGCAGACCACCGACCTTCCCCCGGCCTGGGAGCCGGGCGCGGTAGAGGCGGGGCTGTACCAGGGCTGGGTGGACGCCGGTTACTTCACCGCCGACGCGGCGAGTGACAAGCCGCCGTTCACCATCGTGCTGCCGCCGCCCAACGTCACGGGCAGCCTGCACATGGGCCACGCGCTCAACCACACCGTCATGGACGCGCTCACCCGGCGCCGCCGGATGCAGGGTTACGAGGTGCTGTGGCTGCCCGGCATGGACCACGCGGGCATCGCGACGCAGAACGTGGTGGAGCGCCAACTCGCGGGCGAGGGACTGTCCCGGCACGACCTCGGCCGGGAGAAGTTCGTCGCGCGCGTGTGGGAGTGGAAGGCCGAGTACGGCGGCAAGATCCTCGACCAGATGCGCCGCCTCGGCGACGGCATCGACTGGACCCGCGAGCGGTTCACCATGGACGAGGGCCTCTCGCGCGCCGTGCAGACGATCTTCAAGCGGCTCTACGACGACGACCTGATCTACCGCGCCGAGCGCATCATCAACTGGTGCCCGCGCTGCCGCACCGCGCTGTCGGACATCGAGGTCGAGCACGCCGACGACGAGGGCGAACTGGTCTCGATCCGTTATGGCGACGGCAATAGCGCCATCGTGGTCGCGACAACCCGCGCGGAGACCATGCTCGGCGACACGGCTGTCGCGGTCCACCCGGACGACGAGCGCTACCGGCACCTCGTCGGCACCGAGGTCGTGCTCCCGCTCACCGGCCGTCGCATTCCGGTCGTGGCCGACGAGCACGTCGACCCGGCGTTCGGCACGGGCGCGGTGAAGGTCACCCCGGCGCACGACCCGAACGACTTCGAGATCGGCAGGCGGCACGCGCTGCCGTCGTTGACGATCATGGACGTCGCCGGCGTGATCACCGCGCATGGCCCGTTCGAGGGCCTCGACCGGTTCGAGGCGCGCCCCGCCGTGGTCGCGGCGCTGCGCGCCGAAGGCCGGATCGTCGCCGAGAAGCGGCCCTACCAGCACTCGGTCGGCCACTGTTCCCGCTGCGACACGGTGATCGAGCCCCGGCTGTCGCTGCAGTGGTGGGTCAACGTCGAGCCGCTGGCCCGCGCGGCGGGCGACGCCGTGCGCGACGGCCGCACCCAGGTGCACCCGCCGGAGTTGGCCAAGCGCTACTTCGACTGGGTCGACAACATGCACGACTGGACGATCTCGCGGCAGCTCTGGTGGGGCCACCGCATCCCGGTCTGGTACGGCCCGGACGACCAGGTGGTGTGCGTCGGCCCGGACGAGCAGCCGCCGACCGGCGAGGGCTGGAGCCAGGACCCGGACGTGCTCGACACCTGGTTCTCGTCGGGCCTGTGGCCGGTGTCCACGCTCGGCTGGCCCGACGACACGGCCGACCTGGCGAAGTTCTATCCGACCAGCGTGCTGTCCACCGGGTACGACATCCTGTTCTTCTGGGTCGCCCGGATGATGATGTTCGGCCTGTATGCGATGGCCGGCGTCCAGCCCTTCGACCACGTCTACCTGCACGGCCTCATCCGCGACGCGCAGGGCAAGAAGATGTCGAAGTCGCGCGGCAACGTGCTCGACCCGCTCGACTGGCTCGACCGCTTCGGCGCCGACGCCACCCGGTTCACCCTGGCGCGCGGCGCGAACCCGGGCAGCGACATGGCGCTGGCCGAGGAGTGGGCGGCGGGTTCGCGCAACTTCTGCACGAAACTGTGGAACGCCAGCAGGTTCGCGCTGATGAACGGCGCCACCACCGCCGTGCCGGTGCCCGACCGCGCCGACCTTACCGACGCCGACCGCTGGATCCTGGACGGCGCCGATGCCCTGGTGTCCGAAGTGGACACCTTGTTCGAAGGCTTCCAGTTCGCCAAACTCTGCGACGCGCTCTACCACTTCACCTGGGACCTGTACTGCGACTGGTACCTGGAACTGGCGAAGGTCCAGATCGCCGAGGGCGGCGCGCGTGCCGACGCCACCCGCGCGGTGCTCGGCCACGTGTTGGACGTGGTGCTGCGGCTGCTGCACCCGGTTACTCCGTTCGTCACCGAGGTGCTGTGGAAATCGTTGACCGGTAAGGAATCCGTCGTCGTCACCGACTGGCCGGTGCCGTCCGGCGCGGTGGCCGACCCGGGGGCTGGGCGCCGCGTCGAGGGTGTGCAGAAGCTGGTCACCGAGATCCGCCGGTTCCGCGCCGACCAGGGCCTCAAGCCCGGCCAGCGGGTGGCCGCCCGACTGTCCGGTGTGGACACTGCGGGACTCGCCGAGCACCAGTCGGCCGTGACCGCGCTGGCCCGTCTCGAAGCGCCGGGGGAGGCGTTCGCGCCGAGCGCGTCGCTGGAGGTGCCGCTGGCCGACGGCACGGTGACCGTGGAGTTGGACCTGTCCGGCACGGTCGACGTGGCCGCCGAACGCAAGCGGCTCAACAAGGACCTGACGGCCGCCGAGAAGGAACTCGCGCAGTGTGCGGCCAAGCTCGGCAACCCGAAGTTCACCGACAAGGCGCCTGACGACATCGTCGCCAAGATCCGCACCCGCCGCGACACCGCGACCGCCGAGATCGCCCGCATCACCGCCCGCATCGCCGCCCTGCCTGCAGGCTGACCCGCATCGGCGTGCGCGTCAGGTCGCGAGTTCGGGGTCGGCCCACGCCATCCGCACGTCCTGGCCCGCACTGAGGACGCGGACCGCCCGCTCGGCCGACTTGAACGAGCCGTGCACCGGGTTGCCGTTGTCGTTGCGGTAGCAGACGACCTCGATCCGCTCGTCGTCGTCGCCCATCTGCAGTCCCCACCCGATCACCTGCACGTCGAGCGCGTGACCGTGGTCGTCCCGGACGACCCCGCAGAGCGCGACCCGCCGTGGCGCGAAGTGTTCGGCCAGCATCGGGATCATCCGGTCGACCTCGCTTTCGGTGAACGGCAACACCTCGCCGCTCGGCCCCATGCGCGGCTCCGGCCAGTCCATCTCCACCATCTCGACTCCTCTGCAACGTTGCGATCTACCTATCGAGCATCGCATCGATCGCGATCAAAGAACAATGACGCTATCGGGTGAATGCGTTCCGGCACCGTTTGCGAGAGGATGCGGTCAGTGACCGATCCGACCATGGAGGAAGCCGATGTCCACCCCCAAGCAGGCCACCGTGATAGGCCGTGGTCTCGGCGGCGAACTGCGGGTGCTGCGCGAGGGCCTGCGGATGAGCTGCAAGAGGGTCGCCGACCAGCTCGGCTGGCAGGCGTCCAAGATCTCCCGCATGGAGACCGGCAAACAGGGAATCCGGCCCGCTGACGTGGCGTCCTTGCTCGTGATCTACCGAGTGATCGGCAAGGAGCGCGACCGTCTGCTCAAGTTGGCCGAGCGTTCTGATGACATAGGATACTGGGAAAGCCAGCCCGCGCTATCCGAAGAGTCCAAAACCCTCATGCGGATAGAACGCGACGCCACCAGCATCGTCACCTTCCACCCGATGCTCATCCCCGGCCTCGTCCAGACTGGCGACTACATCCGCGCGCTGATGCGGGTGTGCAACGTCTCGGATGAGGACATCGACTCCCGTGTAGCGGCGCGACTGGCCAGGCAGGCGATCCTCGCGAAGGAAGAACCGCCGTCGCTTGACCTCATCGTGGACGAGATGGTGCTGCGCCGGATTCTCGGCGCTCCGAAGGTCATGGCGCGCCAACTGCGCCACCTGATCGAAGCCGTCGAGCGGCCGAACAGATCGCTTCAGGTGTTGCCCTGCACGCTTCATGGGCACTCCGGTTTGGATGGTTCGTTCCACCTGCTCGACTTTGAGCGCAACAAGGCGGTGGTGTACCTCGATCACAAGATTTCCGGTCTCTTCCTGGAGGAACCCGATCAGATCGAGTTCTTTCGACGCGAAGCCGATAGGCTTGTCGAGGTGGCACTGAGTCCGGCCAAGTCGGTCGAACTCGTTGCGACCATCGCACAGGAGTACGACCGGGAGTGAGGACCAGATGGACGCGGTGGACCTGTCTTCGATCCAGTGGCGCAAGTCCAGCCGCAGCGGCTCCAACGCCGAGTGCGTGGAGGTCGGCTTCGCGTGGCGCAAGTCCAGCCGCAGTGGCACCAACGCCGAGTGTGTCGAGGTCGGCCGCACCCCGTTGGTGACTGCTGTTCGTGACTCCAAGAACCCCGGCGGCCCCACCCTGGCCTTCCCCGTTGCCGCCTTCGCCTGCGCCCTCCGCACGTTGTAGGAGCTCATTGGGAGCCGCGCTTGTCCGTGGAGACCCTGGCGGCGGAACTCAATCGAGTCCTCGCCCTGCTGCGCGCCGCCCGCGAGACCATCCGAACCCAACTCACCGACACCGACGACCAGGTTGCCCTGTGGACCAGCCTTCTGCACGGTTCGACCGCCCCCGAAGCCGCGCAGATCATCGCCGCGACCCACGCGACCCACCAGTCCTTGATCGACACCCTCACCAAGATCGACGCCGCAGGCCAGCACCTTCTCGCCTACCTGACCAATCTCGGTGTCACCACCACCCGCCCCGGACCACCACAACCCGTACCGCCTGCCAAAGTTCCGCCCCCACCCACCCGCGCCCAGATCGACACCCTCCGCGCCGAACTGCCACCCCTGGTTCGCCGCAAGTCCGGCGCGAAGACCCACGGACGATTGGTCATCGACGGCACCGTGCGATCGGTCGCCAGCGGCACGAGCCAGCTATCCCGCCGCGCCGAGGAGGTACTTGCCGGGTTGGGGCTCAAGGAGACTCCGGTGACGACTAGTGATGTCGAGGTGAAGACGGCCGTCCTGATGCGCGACAACGGCATCCGACAGGCGACGCTGGTGATCAACAACCGGGTCTGCTGGGGGCCATTCGGTTGTGAGACGCTGGTGCCGATCCTGTTGCCCGCAGGATCGACGCTGACGGTGCATTCCTTAGACCCGAACGGATCAAAGATCCAGAAGACCTACACCGGAGGAGTCCAACCGCCGTGGGGACACTAGACCTGTGGTGGGCGCGGGAGGCCGACAGCGGCCCCGTCCGAGTAGACAGTGCCGGTGCACTCGATGCCGCGCTTGACCAAGCCCAGCAGGATGAACCCGACTGGCCAATGGTAGTGCAGGCCGTCGTGGACGGTGGTGGATTTGTCGACATCGGGCTGGACGGCGATGTCGGCGTGCTCTATTACGGCGGCACCCAACCCGCAGGCGGCTGGTACTCCCGGAGTGAGGTTCCCTCGAACGAGGCGACGGTGTCCTATTTCTCCATGGGCAACGAGCGCCCGTATCCCGTCAACAGCGAACTGCCGATCGCGACCGTGCGGCAGGCGGCGGCGGAGTTCATGACCACCGGGGAGCGACCGACCTGCGTTTCCTGGCAGCCGCGCCCACTCTTCGTCCCCCCAGACGACCAGGACGACGACGGCTTCTGAGGATCTTTGTGACACTGACGCTGTGGTGGGACGAAGAGCACGGCCAGACACCCGTGCGGGTAGTGACTGTCCAGGAGTTGTATGCAGCCCTCGCTGCAGCTCAGCAGGTCGCGCCCGATGGCAGGGTCGTTGTGCAAGCCGCGCTGGACAATGGTGACGTCGTTGAGGTCGGAGTGAACGGGGACAAGGGAGCCGTCTACTACGCTGGCCTACCCAACGGCTGGTACACCATGAGTGAGACGCCGTCCAACGAGGACTCCGTGTCCTACTCTTATATGGGAAACGAGCGCTCCTATCCGCCGAACAGTGAGCTGCCGATCGCGGTCGTTCGGCAGGTGGCGGCGGAGTTCATGACCACCGGGGCGCAACCGACCTGCGTTTCCTGGCAGCCTTTCGTCCACTCCCCTGACCAGTACGACGACGGGTTCTGAGGTGCGCGCGTAGACTCGGTCCGTGACTGTCGGCGACCTCCGAGGAGAATGAGCGTGCCCAAGCTGGACCCCGGGGCGCTGGAGGAACTGCACCAGGTCGAGTCCGAACTGGACACTCGTTGGCCCGAGACCAAGATCGAGCCCACGCTGGCGCGGATCTCCGCCCTGGTCGACGTACTGGCCGACCCGCACAAGGCGTACCCGGTCATCCAGGTGGCGGGGACCAACGGCAAGAGTTCCACCACGCGGATGATCGACGCGCTGCTGACACGGCTGGGCCTGCGCACCGGTCGGTTCACCAGCCCGCACCTCCAGCTCGTCACCGAGCGGATCAGTCTGGACAACGAGCCGATCAGTCCAGAGCGCTACGTCGAGGTCTACCGCGACGTCGAGCCGTATCTGGCCATGATCGACGGCAAGTCCGATGTGCCGATGAGCAAGTTCGAGGTGCTCACCGCGATGGCGTTCGCCGCGTTCGCCGACGCCCCGGTCGACGCGGCCGTGCTGGAGGTGGGGCTGGGCGGGAGCTGGGACGCCACCAACGTCGCCGACGCGCGGATCGCCGTGGTGTGTCCGATCGGCATCGACCACGTCGAGTACCTCGGCCCCGACCTGCTCGGCATCGCCCGCGAGAAAGCCGGGATCATCAAGCCCGGCTCGATCGCGCTGCTCGCGGAGCAGAACCCGGAAGTCGCCCGGGTGCTGCTGGAGCGCTGCACCGAGGTCGACGCCACGGTGGCGCGCCAGGGGCTGGAATTCGGCGTACTGCGCCGCGACGTCGCCATCGGCGGGCAGATGCTCGCCCTGCAGGGCCTCGGCGGCGTCTACGACGAGATTTTCCTCCCCCTGCACGGCGCCCACCAGGCCGCGAACGCCGTGCTCGCGCTGGTCGCGGTCGAGGCGTTCTTCGGGGCGGGCGCGGACCGGACCCTCGACGTGGACGCGGTGCGGGAGGCGTTCGCCACCGTGCGGGTGCCGGGCAGGCTGGAGCGGGTTCGGACCGCGCCGAGCGTGTTCGTCGACGCCGCGCACAATCCGCACGGGGCCGCCGCGCTGGCCGCCGCCCTGGACGAGGAGTTCGGCTTCCGCAAGGTGGTCGGCGTGGTCGGCGTGATGGCGGACAAGGACGTGGTCGGCATCCTCTCCGCGCTGGAACCGGTGTTCACCGACCTTGTGGTAACCGCGAACTCGTCCCCGCGCGCGATGGACCCCGACCGGCTCGCCGAGACCGCCGTCGAGATCTTCGGCGACGAACGGGTCGTGGTCGAGCCACACCTGGACAACGCCATCGAGACCGCCGTGCGCCTCGCCGAGGAGACCGACAATCCGCGTGAGCCGGTCGCGGGCGGGGGCGTGGTGGTCACCGGGTCGGTGGTCACCGCAGGCGAGGTCCGCGCGCTGTTCGGTAAGGAGCCTGCCTAATGGGTGAGCCCGCGAGCGAATCACCGGCACCGGGCGGGCCGACAGATCCCGACCCCACACTGCCCGACCCCATGAAGGGCTTTCGCGGCGTGCTGTCCGCGATGCTCATCCTGGAGGCGATCGTGGTGCTGCTCGCGCTGCTCGTCGTGGCCAAAATGGACGGTGGCGTGGCGAGTTGGCAGGGTTGGCTGGTCGGCCTGCTCGCCCTCGCGATGATCCTGGCCTGCGGCGTCGCGGGGCGGCCGTGGGGAATCTGGGTCGCGGTGGCGTTGCAGGTGGTGATGATTCTCGGCTACTTCGCCGTGCCTGCTCTCGGCGCGGTCGGCCTGCTGTTCGGTCTCGCGTGGGCGTGGCTGATCTGGCTGCGCCACGACGTCACCCGGCGGATGGCCGAGGGGACGCTGCGCAGTCAGCAACAGTAGGTTTGGCGCCATGCTCACCCTGCGGCAGTTGACCGAGTCCATGCCGTTCGCCGTGGCCAGCGGCGTCGAGATCACCGCGGCGGCGCCCGAGGAAGTGCGCGCCACGATGGCCTGGCACGCGGACCGCTGCACTGTCGGCGGTGCCCTGCACGGCGGCGCGCTCATCACCCTCGCGGACACTGCGGGCGCGGTGTGCGCGTTCCTCAACCTTCCCGCGGGCGCCGCGGGCACGTCGACCATCGAGACCAAGACCAACCTCTTCCGCGCGGTCCGCGACGGGCAGGTCGAGGCCGTCGCCCGGCCGCTGCACCTGGGGCGCACGACCATCGTGGTGCAGACCGACCTGTTCGACGCGGCGGGCAAGCGGGTCGCCCAGACCACACAGACCCAGACGGTCCTGCTGCCCCGCTGACCCGGGTCGGCGAAGTCCGTTGGGCAGGGCGGCAGCGCTGCCAACCTCAACCGCGACCGCGCGTCCACGGGCGGCGCTTGCCGCCGCCTGCGTGTGCCCCGGCGTGGGCGGAGCGGACGCCGCACACCCTTCAGCGTTTCGCCACGGTGTTCGGTGCCGCGACCCCGGGGACCGCGCGTCCCACTCGGTGTCGCCCTCGTCGCCACCATCCTCGTGCTCATCTCGGTCGAGGCCCTCGGCACAATTGAAAAAAATGCTCCATGCGGGTGATGTGACGGCGCTCACACGCCACGTATGGTGGGGCTTGGCGATTCGGAAAAGCACCCCTCACACTGGGAAGAAGACTGCCGTGTCTCAGCCGCAATCTGCTAAAACCACGACCGCCCCGACTGCCCAGGAATTGACTGCGGCGGTGCATGCGGCCAATGTCGAAGGTAACGATCTGGAAAAGGCTGCCGCCCAGATTGTCGAACAGATCGGTATGCCGGTCTTTCGGGAAGCGCTGGCCCAGCAGCCGGAATTGAAGCAGCTCACACCGGCGCTCGTGGTGGATCTCATCAGCTCGGCGCTCGCCATGGACATCTTCGACAATGCCGGACCCGACGAGGACGTCATCGTGCAGTTGCAGAACGGATACGTGACGGTGCCCGCCGCGCAGCGGGAAATCCTGCAGTCGGGGGTCACCCGCATTCTCGGCACGCGCCGCGCGGAGATCGAGCAGTTGCTGGCGAAGGGGAAGCAATGACCGCCATCCTGTGGAGGGTGGTCGACCGCTTCGCTCGGCGGCGCCTCGCCCACGTGGTGACCATGCCCGACGTGCAGCGGCGCGCCCTGCACACCATGACGACCCGGTACCGGCGGCGCCTGCGGGCGGTCACCATCACGAACGGTCTGTGGGCTGGCGGCGGTCAGGTTCGGCTGTACTCCAACCTGATCACGTCGTCCGTCGAGTGGCTGACCTCGCTGATGCGGCCCGCGCCGACCATCGCCGCCACACCGACACCGACACCCACTGCCACCCCCAAGTCCACCGCCACGCCCAAGCCCACTGCCACCCCCAAGTCAACTTCGACCCCGACCACCGCGCCCACGCCGACCGCCCCAGCGGACCAGGCCGCGGCGCCGCCGACGACACCGGGATTCGTCGGGCCGGAGGACCGCAAGGACGGCGCCGAGCCCGACGAGGTGAACTGGACGGCGACCGACCAGTTCGGCGGGAAACGCAAACCCGGGCCGCTCGCCTGCGTGCACCGCTCGGACAACACGCCGCCGGAAACCGTGTTCTCGATAGGATATCCGCCGCTGCCCGGAAACAATTTCGACCTCAAGGGCCACCAGGAGCGATCCGGCGAACGGGACGGCACCGGGGACGGCCTCTACGGCGGGTCGGTATACGCACTGTGGGGCGACAACGAGGGCCCGCTGTTCGAGAGCGGCGGTGAATACCTGTATTTCCTCGAAGACGTCTGGGGAGTCGTGGTGGAAAGCCAGCAGTACGGCCAGGGATTCTCGGTCATCGAAATGGAGTCCGGCTTCCGAACTGCTCCCGCCCGCAAGGCCATCTGCGCGCTCAACAAGCGCACCGGGAAGGTCACCGCAAATCCCAACCTCCCCAAGGAACGAGTGGAGAAACAGGTTGCTCGGGCGCTGCACCTCTATGAGATCGGCAAAGGCAGAGGGCGCCTGCCGATCGACTGACCAGCAGGCCAGCCTCGTTCCCGGCAGACCTGACTGACGGGAACGAGGCAACCGCGCACTCCACGATATCGACGGCTGCCCGGTCTGCCGGTTAGATGCTCGTGTGGTCGACGGGCGCGGGACACCGGTGGGGGAGCGGCTCGGGGGCCGTCGGGCGCTGGGGCTGTTGCTCGCGGCCAAAGCCGTGTCCGACATCGGCTACGCGCTCGACTTCGTCTGCCTGTCGATCTTCGTGTGGGAGCGCACGAGGTCCACGCTCGCGACCGGGCTGGTGAGCGTCGCCCTGTACGCGGGGGCCATCGTCGGCGGGCGGCTCGGGCACGCCTACGGCAACCGGTGGAACCGCCGCCGGGTGATGATCGGCGCGGACGTGCTGCGGATGGGCGCGCTGCTGGTGCTGGTGGTGCTCCCCACGCAGGCCCAGCAGGGCTGGCTCTACGTCGCCGTCTTCCTGGTCGGCATCGGCCGGTCGGTGTTCGAGGCCACCCTGTCCGCGGCGACGCCGGTGCTGGCCGGTGAGCGCACCCAGTTCGTGAACAGCGTGCTGGCGGGCCTCAAGGGCGTCGCGTTCATGGTCGGCATGGGCCTGTCCGCGATCGTGGTCCCGCTGGTCGGATTCCGCGGTGTCTTCCTGCTCGACGCGGCCAGCTACGCTCTCTCCGCGCTGGTGCTGCTGGCGATCCGGGTGCCGTTTCGGGAGTCGGCGGGTCCGGGTCCCACTGAGCGCGGCCCGGTGGTGTGGCCCGCCGTGGTCGCGGCCGGGCTGGTGCCGCTGCTGGTGGTGCGCTGCCTCGACGCGTTCGGCAGTTCGTCGCAGCACGTGGGGATTCCGATCCTGGGCAGCGAGCTGAGCCCCGACGCGCCGACCCAGGCCGCGGGCGCGCTGTGGAGCGTGTGGGCGGGCGGGCTGCTGCTGGGCAGCTTCGTGCTCCGGCCGCTGGTCGCGCGGATCGTCGCGCTGGCCCCCGGGGTGGTGTTCTGCGTGGCCACGATGGTGATGTCGGTGGGGTTCATCGGCATGTTCTGGGCGGACGACTGGTGGCTGCGCCTGGCATCGGCGGCGTTGGCGGGCGTGGGCGACGCGTTCAGCGAGGTCGCCTTCAAGCAGGCGGTGCAGCGGCTGCCCGACGACGACCGCGGTCCGGTGTTCGGGCTGTCCCAGGTCGTGGTGAACGGCGGGTTCATGGCGGGCCTGGTGGTCACGAGCCTGGTGCTCAGCCCGGCCATGGTGCCCGAGTGGGTGCTGCTGCTGCACGGCGTCCCGCTCATCGTCGCGGGCATCGCGGCGGTGCGGATGGGCCGCGCGGTGCGGTGGACCCGGTGACCGTGCGCGCCTATCTCGACTACGCGGGCCTCGGGCGGCTGCGTGAGCCCGCGCGCTCGGCCATGCGGGTGGCGCTGGACGAGGTGTTGCCCGAGGGCAGCGCCGAGGTCGGTCGGATCTTCCCGGCCCGGCGGCTCGCCCGGGCCACCGCGGCCGAGCTGCTCGACTGCTCGCCGGACGAGGTGGCGTTCGTGCCGAACACGTCCACCGGCATCCACCTGGTGGCCGACGGGCTGGACTGGCGGCCGGGCGACGAGGTTGTGGTGTTCGAGCGGGACTTCCCGGCCAACGTGCACCCGTGGCGGGCGCTGCGCGACCGGGGGGTGACGCTGTCCTGGGTGCCGATGCGCGACGGCGGCTACCGGTTGGCGGACGTCGAGGCCGCGATCGGGCCCGCCACCCGGCTGGTCGCGGTGAGCCACGTCAACTTCGCCACCGGGTTCCGCATCGACCTGGACGCGGTCTGCGCGCTCGCCCGAGCACGGGGCGCGCTGGTCTGCGTCGACGCGGTGCAGAGCCTCGGCGTGCTGCCGCTGTCGCTGCGCCGGACGCCGGTCGACTTCCTCGCCGCGGGTGCGCACAAGTGGCTCGGCGGGCCGATGGGAACCGGCGTGTTCTTCTGTCGTGCCACCAGATTGGCGTCGCTGCGGGTACCGGGCGGCTGGTTCGGCTTCAGCGGCGCGAACGACATGCTGTCCAAGGGCGCGGGCCACTTCAGCTACGACCTGGCGCCGCTGCCGACCGCCGCGCGGGTCGAGGGCGGCATGTACGACGTGCTCGGGATGGTCGGCCTCGCCGCGGCGCTGGCCGAACTCCGCCAGGTCGGCATTTTCGAGGTGGCCGCCCGAGTGCGCCATTTGACACAGTGGCTGTGCGCCGAATTGGCGGAGCTGGGTTGCGCCATCTCCGCCAATACGGACGGCGATAGCTGGTCCGGCATTGTCAGTTTCGTCCATCCGGGCGTGGCCAGCGTCCGTTTGGCCGAAGAATTGGTCGCCGGTGGCGTGCACGTGTCCCAGCCTGATGGTCAGGTTCGCGTGGCGCCGCATTACTGGACCGAAGATGTCGAGGTGCGCAGGCTGCTGGCCGCGGTCGCGAATTGTGTTTCCCTATAAGCGAACAGCATATCCTTGATCTCCGCCGAGACCCGCTGCTACCGTTCCGGCTACCTTTCCCCGAACAAAGGAGTGGTGAAATGGAGTACGAGACCTGGGAAACGCTTGCCGATGAGGTCGAGATCAGCACGGGCGCGGCCGACTGCTGGGCGTGCTTGGTCGACAACTGATCTGTCAGCGTGTGAGCGCACCCCGCGAAGCACTGGGCGACCACGGCCTCGCGGGGTCCGTTACGACGGGAGTGGCGGCGTGGACCGTTGGGAGTTGGCACACGGCCACATCGGCGTGAATGCCCCGAGCTGGGCGACTTTCGAGGTGCACCGGCCCTATTTCGACGGTGCCGACTCGCCCCGCGCGACCCTGCACGCCCGCGGCGCCCTGCTCGCCGCGCGCCGGTTCGGGCAGCGTCAGCCGAGCGCGCTCCGGTTCGGGATGACCATGCCCGCGAGCTATCGGCGGCTGCTCATCGAGGAGTCCCGGCTGCGCCGCTACGACGTCCGCGATCCCGGCGACCTCGCCCCGGAGTTGGCGTCGGAGAATTGGCGGGTGCTCGCCGACGCATTCGGCCGCAAGGCCGGGCTCGACGATATCGACCGCGCCGGGCTCGCGCACTGGCTGGTCGCGCTGTGTCTGCCGGAATCGGTTCTCGATGTCGTGCCCGCGGATCGCGATTGTGCCAGTCCGGTCGAGGCGTCCGGTCAATTGGCCAGGGCCGCCGCGCTGTTCTCCCTGGAAGGATTATCGGCGCGCACGGTGACCGCGTACCGGTGTCTGGCGGACAATCCGGTGCCGACCGTCGCGCACGTGCAGGCGGTCGCGGCGTGGGGATATCTGCTCGCCCGGCACGCGGGAGACGATTCGGCGGCCCCGCGGTATTTCGCGACAGCGGGCGATCTATTGAAAACGCTGGCCGCCGACCTCGCCGAGTTCGACCACGACATCCTGCTCGCCCGGCTGATGCTCCGGGAGGTCATGCTCGCCGAGCGGAACCAGGACTTCCACCATGCCGGGACGCTGCTGCGCTCCGCGTCGAGCCTGGTCGCCGGGCTCGCCCCGGCCACCCCCGACGAGCAGGCGCTGGTCACCGAGATGCGTAGGCGGCTGGTCGACCGGCGGGTGGACATCGCGGCGCGGACGGACGACCGGGCGGCCGAGGACGAGGGCATCGCCGAGGGCCGCGCGCTCGACCCGTACGACGTGAAGATCCACATGCAGGCGGCGCAGGCCGCCGAGCGCCGGAGTGAACCAGAACAGGCGCTCGCGGGTTTCCTGGAAGCGGCCCGGCTCGGCCCGTACGGCACGGCTTTCGCGCTGCTGGGCGCGGTCCGGTGCGCGCGGACACTTGGCCACGACGAGTTCGCCAGAGTGCTTGCGGAGCGCGCGTTCCGCGCTGCGCCGCGGTCGACCAGGACTCGCGACGTCCTGGTGGACATCTGCACGGCGTCGGGCGACGAACCACTCGCCGAGGTGGTCCGGCGCGCCGCCCGCCGCGACCCGGACCGGTCCTACGAGAACAACTGGCACTATCAGATGTACGCCTCGTACTTCAATCTCGGCGAGTCGCGTTCGCCGTGCCTGTACGCGGGTCTGCCGACGCTGGCCTTCGAGGCCGCCGAGCGGGGCGCGCCACCGGAGGTCAACTGGCAGCGGCTGATGCCGCCGCGGTTTCGCGCCAACCTGGTGCGCGAGTCCGGGCTCACCGGATTCGCCGTGTCGCATCCGGCGGAGCTGCCCGATGAGCTGCGGACGGCTGCCTGGGATCGGCTGTGCCAGTGGGTGGCCGAGTTCGAGCAGTCCGACCGGATGCGGCAATACCTGACCGCGCAGGTGCTCTTCCGGCTCGGCTTCGGCGACCTCGTGCTCGACCTGCTCCCGGCCCGGCCGGTCGCCGAGCTGCGTGATCCGCTGGAGCTGCGCATCCAGCACTGGCGCGACATCGTCCGCTACGTCGGCTCGGTCGCCACCACCGTTGTCGAGCCCACGGCGTCGTTCGAGGTCGCCGACCATCCCGACTGCCCGACCGACCTGCGTTTCGTCATCGCGGTGTTCGCCGTGGTGTTCCACGCGCGGGAGACCAAGTCGGTCGAGGCCGTGCTTTCCTGGCGGGACAAGGCACAGCGCGCGCTGGACGAGCTGCTCGCGGGGTCCGTGCACTCGCCGTTCGAGCGGGCGATGCTGGAGAGCCGGTTCTACCGCAGCGTCACGTTCGCGCCGTTCATGCTGCGCGAGCGGGACCAGCTCGTGCGGGAGATGGACCGGTCCGAGGAACTGGCCAGGGCGGCGGCCGCGGCCACGCCGTACGAGGAGTTCCTCCAGCGCGAGAACCTGCGCGCCTGCCTGGAAAGCCGGTCCAAGGAGGCGTTCGGGTTCGGCGAGACCGAGCGCGGCCACCGGCTCGTGCTGGCGGTGCTGGAGATCGACCCCTACGAACCCAAGACCCACCTGGAGCTGGCCGAAACCCTGGCACGGCAAGGCAATGACCTGGAGTCGGGCAACAGCTTCCTGCGCACCGCCCGGCTCGGCCCGATCGGTACCGCGCGGGGGTATGCGTTGGCCGGTGAGCGGTTCGAGCGCGCGGGTCAGCCGCTGCTGGCCGAGGACTGCTACGTCCAAGCCCTGCGCGTCGACCCGTACGCCATCTCGGCGGCCCGCGGCTGGCGCCGGGTGGCCACCGGGATGTCCGAGCTGGCAACGGAATACGCCGACGAGCTGGAGAGCTGGGGCGGCGCCAGGCGGGCCGGGTGACGATCGAGTGGCGGCTGGTGGACGAGCCGCGGGACGTCGACGCGGTCGTGGTGCCCGCGTTCGCCGACCGGCTGTCGGGCCTCGCCGCGCCCACTTTCCTTGCGGGCTGCCAGTTCCACGGCGCCGTTGGTCAGATCCTCCAGTTGCCGCCGTCCACTGTCCTAATGGGACTAGGGCCGGAAGCCGAGTTGAACCACGAGCGGGTTCGGCAAGCCGTCGGCGAACTCGCCCGCGCGGTTCGCGGATACCGCACGCTGGCGATCCGCCTGCCGACCCCCGACCTCGTGCGAACCGTTGTCGAGGCATTCTCCTGCGGCGGATACCGGTTCACGAAGTACAAGTCGGACCCCGGCCCGAGCGGTCCCGAGCGGATCGACCTGGTGGCGCCGGACATCGCGGACACGCGGGCCGCGCTGCACGCCGGGCGCACGGTCGCCCGCGGCGTGCTGCTGGCCCGTGACCTGGTCAACGAACCCGGCGAGGCGCTCACCCCGGCCGAGTTCGCCGACCAGGCCGCCGCGATCGCCAAGGCGACCGGCCTGGACTGCGAAATCTGGGACGAGCACCGAATCGCCGCCGAACGACTGGGCGGCCTGGCCGGTGTCGCCCGCGGGTCGCTGCGCCCGCCCCGGCTGGTGCGGTTGACCTACCGGCCCGAGCGGCCCGCCGCGACCGTCGCGCTCGTCGGCAAGGGCGTCACCTTCGACGCGGGCGGGCTGTCCCTCAAGCCGACGCCGCAGATGCTGGACATGATGGCGGACATGGCGGGCGCGGCCGCCGTGCTCGGCGCCATGTCGATCCTCGCGGACCTGAACTGCCCGATCCGCGTCGACGGCTGGCTGCCGCTGACCGAGAACATGCCCAACGCCGACCCGATCCGCATCGGCGACGTCCTGCGCATTCGTGATGGCACCACAGTCGAGGTCCGCAACGCCGACGCCGAAGGCAGACTCATCCTGGCCGATGCGCTGGTCCTGGCGGCGGAGTCCACACCGGACGCGATAGTCGACGTCGCCACCCTGACCGACGCCGCCGCGGTGGCCCTCGGCCGCGGAATCGGTGCTGTCATGGGAAACGACCCCACCTGGGTGCGGTCCGTGTGCGCCGCGGCCACCCGCTCCGGTGAGCAGCTCTGGCCGCTGCCGCTGCCGGACGGCTACCGCCGCCAGCTTGAGTCCAGAATCGCCGACCTGGTCAACTACACCACCGGAAACCGGCACGGAACCGCGTTGCTGGCCGGGCTGTTCCTGCGTGAGTTCGTCCCCGCCCGCATCCCCTGGGCCCACCTGGACATCCAGGGCACCGCCATGTCCGACACCACCGACGGCGACTGGGTGCCCGGCGCCACCGGCTTCGGCGTCCGCACCCTGGCCGAACTCGTGTGCCGCGCACGATTCTGACAATCGAGTGGTCGGCGATCCTGGTCGGTCACCAGCAGGTAGACGGAATGCGTGGCAGGCGTCGCGGACGGCCCTCGCCCGGGTTCATTCCGTGGACCTGGTCCGCTCGGCAGCGGCAAGCTTGTTGAAAAGGCCTGAACGGTTGGTGATACCGAGTTTGGCGTACGCGTTACCGATGTGGTACTCGATGGTCTTGACGCTGACGTACAGTTCTTTCGCGGCCGATCGGTTGGGCAAGCCACGCAAAATGAGGGTAACCACCTCGCGTTCTCGGTCGGTCAACCCGGACAACGGATCTGCGGGTTGCGAATCAACGTGCATGCCGCGCGCACTCAGTTCTTTCGAGCAGGTCTCCAGAAAAGGGCGCGCCCCCATGGCCGCGTAACGTTCTTGGGCTGTCCGAAGCCAGTCGATTCCCGCGCGCCGCGTTCCAGGCCGACGAACGAGGAGTCGACCATAAGCTTGCTCAAGACGAGCGCGGTACAACAGCGAACTGTCATTGGGCAGGGCCGCGG
>NZ_JBQTHF010000041.1:0-97492 GCF_052390155.1 Actinokineospora sp.
CACCGTAGATGCTCCACAGCGCGCCGGAGGTGTTGAACCGCCTCCAGAACAGCGAGTACAGGATCGTCGGCAGGTTCGCCGACGCCGCCACCGCGAACGCCAACGCCACCAGGAACGCGATGTTCTGCCCATTCGCGAAGATGCCACCCACGATCGCCACCGCGCCGATCACGACCGCGCCGATCCGCGCGACCTTGACCTCCTGCTCCTTGTCGTCGACCACACCGCGCTTGATCACGTTCGCGTAGATGTCGTGCGCGAACGAGGCGGACGCGGTGATCGTCAGCCCGGCGACAACCGCGAGGATCGTCGCGAACGCGACCGCGGAGATCAGCCCGAGCAGGATCGGCCCGCCCAGCGCCTCGGCCAGCAGCGGCGCGGCCGAGTTGACCTTGCCGGGCGCGTTCTGGATGGCCGCCGGGCCGACGAGCGCCGCGGCGCCGTAGCCAAGGACCAGCGTGAACAGGTAGAAGATGCCGATCAGCACGATGGCCCAGACGACCGAGCGGCGCGCATCCTTGGCCGTGGGCACGGTGTAGAAGCGCATCAGGATGTGCGGCAGACCGGCCGTGCCCAACACCAGCGCGACAGCCAGGGACACGAAGTCGAGCTTGCTGAGCCCGGTGGCGCCGTACTGCAGGCCCGGCGACAGCACCTTCTCGCCCGCCTTCGGGCTGTTCTCGACGGCCGCGCCGAGCAGCGTGGAGAGGTTCATGCCGTACTTGCTCAGCACCCAGACCGTCATCACCGCCGCACCGCTGATCAGCAGCACCGCCTTGATGATCTGCACCCAGGTGGTGCCCTTCATCCCGCCGATCAGCACGTACATGATCATCAGCGCGCCGACGACCGCGATCACGATGGACTGGCCGACCTTGTTCTCGATACCCAGCAGCAGCGCGACGAGACCGCCCGCACCCGCCATCTGGGCCAGCAGATAGAAGAACGAGACCGCGAGAGTGGACGTGGCCGCCGCGGCGCGGACGGGGCGCTGCCGCATGCGGAACGCGAGAACGTCGCCCATCGTGTACTTGCCGGTGTTGCGCAGCAGTTCGGCCACCAGCAGCAAGGCGACGAGCCAAGCCACGAGGAAGCCGATCGAATAGAGGAAGCCGTCGTAGCCGTACAGGGCGATGGCGCCCGCGATACCGAGGAACGACGCGGCGGAGAGATAGTCGCCGGAAATGGCGATGCCGTTCTGCGGGCCGGTGAACGCGTGGCCCGCGGCGTAGTAGTCCGACACGGTCTTGTTGGTACGGCTGGCGCGGAAGACCACCACGAGGGTGATCGCCACGAACGCGCCGAAGATGGCGATATTGAGCGCGGTGTTCGACTCCGCGGCCTGGGCGAGGGTCATCGGAGGTCGTTCTCCAGTTCGTGCCGGATCTTCTCGGCCAGCGGGTCGAGGTGGCGGTCGGCGTGACGGACGTAGAGGAAGGTGATCAGGAACGTCGAGACGAACTGGAGCAGGCCCAGGACCAGGCCGACGTTGATGTTGCCGACCAGCTTGGTCGCCATGAATCCGTGCGCGTAGTCGGCGAGCAGGACATAGAGCAGGTACCAGGCCAGGAAGGCCCCGGTCATCGGGAAGACGAAGCGGCGCAGTCTGCGCTTGAGTTCGCGGAAGTCAGCGCTCTCGTGCATTCGCACCCACTCGTCTTCCTCGGTGCTGGTGGACACTGTGACCCTCCGTAGGTGATCGGCCCGTAGGTGATCGGCCGCGTGGCGAGACGGTAGGTATCCGGTCTGGTGCGGCATCCGACCGTTCGGGGTGAAATCGCCAGACTGTCGAGTGATGCGACGAGCGGTTGGCTCTGTATTACGAGTCACGAAACCGTATTCGGAGCCGAGATGTAGCTCGGTCAGGTGAATTGCGAAATTCCCGATCGAGAGCGACATTACGGATTGTGTAGATAATTCGGCGTCGGCGGCGACTAGCAGATAGCCACGATCAGGTCAGCGGCGGTGTCGGCCATTGGCCAGGCGCGTGCGCTCCTCGGCGGTGCCGAACCGGGCGATGTCGCGGTCGCGGATGAAGCCCAGCCGGTCGGGCGCGTGCATCCGCATCCTGATGCGGTTGGTGTCGGCCGGGATGTGCCGCTGGGTCGCCTTGCTCATGATGATCACGGCCAGGAACGCGGCGGGCACCGTCACCAGCGCGGGCTGCAGGAAGAACGCGGGCGCCCAGTTGCCGGTGTACGCGCTGATGATGTTGAGGCTCAGTGCGGCCAGCACCAGGCCGCCGCCGACCAGCATCCCCGCCGCCGCGCCGATCCAGGTGATCTTGCGCCACCAGATGCCGAGCACCAGCACCGGGCAGAACGTCGACGCGGCCAGCGCGAACGACATCCCGACGCTCAGCGAGAGGTCCGAGCGCGGCAGCGCCAGCGCGATCGCCAGTGGCACACCGCCCGCGATCGCGCTGGCGAAGCGGAAGTCGCGCACCCGCCCGGGCAGCACGTCGGTGGACAGCACGCCCGCCACGCTGACCACCAGTCCCGACGACGTCGACAGGAACGCGGCGAACGCGCCCGCCGCGGTGACCGCGCCCAGGATCTCGCCGAGCAGGCCGGGCGCGATCTTCATCGGCAGCGCCAGTACCGCCGCGTCGGTCCGGCCCATGACCAGCAGTTCGGGCACGTAGAGCCGCGACAGCGCGCCGAGGATCATCGGGAACAGGTAGAACAGCCCGAGCAGCAGCAGCACGTGCAGCGTCGTGCGGCGGGCGGCGCGGCCGTCGGGGTTGGTGTAGAAGCGCACGAGGACGTGCGGCAGCCCCATGGTGCCCAGGAACAGGGCCACCATCAGCGAGTACGTGGTCAGCAGGTCGCCCTTGCCGGACACCGGGCGCAGCCAGCTCGCGTTGTCCGGCGGCGTGCCCTTCACGACCGGCACCGCGGACCCCGCGGTGAACCGGAGCTGGGTCTCGGCGCCGACGGTGTGCGGCCCGGCGCCCCAGTAGACGACGCCCTCGGCGGCCGCGTTGTCGACGTTTCCCTTGACCCACAGCCAGACCGGCTCGTTGACCGTGAGCACGACCGGCGTCTCCACGTCGACGACCGCGTCGGCGGTGAAGCGTGGCGCCAGCGGCGCCGAGAGTCCGGTGGCGCCGACGCCCCGCGCGCCGCCGTCGCCGACGAACAGCGCGCACAGCACGAACGTCGGCGCGGCGATCGCGAACAGCTTGAGCCAGTACTGGAACGCCTGCACCACGGTGATCGCGCGCATGCCGCCGCCGAACACGTTGACGATCACCACCACGGCCACCAGCGCGGCGCCCACCCAGGTCGGCACCGAGGGCAGGATCTGCTGGATGGTGAGCCCCGCGCCTTGGAGCTGCGGCACCAGGTAGAGCATGCCGATGAACACCACGAACGCCGTGGACAGCCCGCGCAAGCCCCGCGAGCCCAGCCGCGCCTCGCAGAAGTCGGGCAGCGTGTACGCCCCGGACCGGCGCAGCGGCGCCGCGACGAACAGCATCAGCGCCAGGTAGCCCGCGGTGAAGCCGATCGGGTACCAGAGGGCGTCGGCGCCGTCCTTGAGGATCAGCCCGGCCACGCCGAGGAACGACGCGGCCGACAGGTACTCCCCGGAGACGGCGGCGGCGTTGCGCCGCGACCGGACCGTGCGCCGGGCGACGAGGAAGTCCTGGGTGGTGCTGGCGAGCCGGGAGCTGCGGAACCCGATCGAGAACGTGGCGAGGCCGACCAGCAGGATGCCTGCCACCGCCCACAGGTTCAGTTCCAAGGCGCCCGGGTCTCTTCTGTCGTGGGAACGCCTACTTCTCGACCATGTCGACGAAGTCGCGCTCGTGTCGCTCAGCCAAGACGTTGTACCAGTACCCGATGCCGAAAAGGAGGGGGAAGGGCAAGATGCCCAGCAACAACCACGGCAGCGCGACGCCCGCGACGGCGATTTCGGACATTCCGGGCAACAGGAAGAACAGCAGCGGCAGGCTGCCGAACAGCAGGATCACCAGCGCGGCGAGCCAGGCCGCGGTGCGGAACTGGGTGCGGATGAACCCGCGCACGACCTCCTCGGCCCAGCTCGTCTGCTGCTCCAGCTCGATGACCGTGCGCAGCACCGTGACCGGCGCCCGCGAATCGGCCAGCACGACGCGCTTGCGGCGCGGCTGGGTGGGCGGGTCCTGGTAGCCGCCTGCCGAGTGTTTGCTCACGGCCCGTTGCCTCTGACCAACCGGTCCTTGAGCTCCCGGGTGTGGCGCCTGCTGACCGGCAGCACCTTCTCCTCGTGGCCGATCACCACCGAGTAGCCCGAGCCACCCATGCGCAGCTCGGTGATCAGCGAGATCGGCACCAGGTAGGAGCGGTGGATGCGGACGAACCCGGCCTTCTCCCAGCGTTCCTCAAGCTGCGCCAGCGGGATGCGCACCAGGTGGGAGCCGTCGAGGGTGTAGAGGCGGGCGTAGTCGCCCTGCGCCTCGACCCAGCGGACCGCGGCCCGCGACACCAGTTTGGTGGTGCCCGCCAGCTCGACCGGGATCACCTCGTCGTCGCGCTGCTCGGGAACCGCGGCGGCGGACTGTCCGCCGTTCTGGTGGATCTTGGCGAGTACCCGCTCCATGGCCTTGTCCAGCCGCGGCTGCTCGGCCGGTTTGAGCAGGTAGTCGACCGCGCCGAGGTCGAACGCGGCGACCGCCTCCTCGCTGTGCGCGGTGACGAAGACCAGGACCGGGGCGGGCTTGAACCCGGCCAGCACCTTGGCCAGCTCCATGCCGGTGAGCCCGGGCATCTCCAGGTCGGCGAACACGACGTCGACCACGGGCAGGCCCGCGTCCTTGCGGGCGGCGAGTTCCGAGTCGTCGCCCGCGAGTTCGAGCAGTGCCTCGGTCGCGTCGAACGCCTGCAGGATGCGACGGACATGTCGGTTGCCGTTCAGCAGCTCGACCAGTTGGGCCATGCCGGACTTCTCGTCATCGACGGCGAGGACGACGAGACCTGGGGTGTTGTTCGCGGTACTCACGGTGAGTGCATCTTGCCGATTGCGCGGCCCGCCTGTCCATGGTCAATCCAGAGGCCAACCGACCAGGTGACGACGGGCGGCAGAATGTGACTCTGCGTTCACACCTTGGCCGACGTCACAACCCGAACCGGGACCAAGCCGCCCGCGTCTCCAGTGCCTCCATAGCGGCGAGTACACGGTCCGGCATGGTGAGGGCGACCCCGGACCCGCCGCCGACGCCCAGCCGGGCCAGCACCGTCCGCTTCGGCTCGGTAACCGACACCTCCGCGTCCGGGAACCGCTGGGCCACGACCGCGCGCAGGCTGCCCACGCCGTCGATGAGGCCCAGGTCGACCGCCTTGGCGCCGGTCCAGACCTCGCCGGAGAACAGCTCCTCGTCGGTGCCGACGAGCTTGCCGTCGCGGCGCTCGCGCACCCACCCGACGAACTGGTCGTGCAACTGGCCCTGCAGGTTCGTCAGCCAGGCCACGTCGTCGGGGTTCTCCGGCTGGAACGGGTCGAGCCGGACCTTGCGGGTGCCCGCGGTGTGCACGCGCCGCTCGACGCCGAACCGCTCCAGCAGCCCGGCCAGCCCGAACCCGGCCGTGACCACCCCGATCGACCCCACCAGCGACGACCGGTGGGCGTAAATCTCGTCGGCGGCGCAGGCCAGCCAGTAGCCGCCCGAGGCGGCCACGTCCTCACAGAAGCCCAGCACCGGCACCTGCCGCCTGTCCGCCAGCTCGCGAATCCGCTCGGCCACCAGCGCGGACTGCGTCGGCGCGCCGCCCGGGGAGTTGATCGCCAGCGCGACCGCGACGAGCCGGTCGTGGCCGAACGCCCTGGACAGGGCCGACTCCACGGTGTTGATGTTGATCGTTCCGCGCGCCAGCGGGGACGGCGTCGGGCTGATGACCCCGTGCAGCTTCACCACCGCCACCACGGGCGGTCGGTCGCCTCGGTCGCCGAACCGGGGCAGTCGGGCGGCCAGCCTGTCGGTCACGCTCATACCGACCAACATACGTGCCGCTCGGCGCGACCTCAGGGGGCGACGGCGGCGGGCGGGGCCGGTGGCGGCACCGGCCCACCCGGCCCGTCCATGTCCTCCTCGTGGGTGGAGAAGTCGGGCAGGTCGGGGCGCACGCCGGGGAAGAACTTGGGCACCCGCAGGGTGATCTTCATGCCCGCCCCCGGCGCGGTCTCCACCATCAGCGCGTACTCGTCGCCGAAAACCTGCCGCATGCGCTGGTTGATGTTGCCGACGCCGACGTGGGAGCCGGTCTTGTGCGAGTCGCGCAGATCCTCGAAGAGCCGGTCGGCGTCCATCCCTACGCCGTCGTCCTCGATGACGATCAGCGCCTCCGCGCCGTTGTCGTGGGCGAACACGCCGACCGTGCCGCCGCCCGGCTTCTTCGCGATGCCGTGCTGCACGGCGTTCTCGACCAGCGGCTGCAGCACCAGGAACGGCACGACGACCGACTGCACCTCCGGGGCGATCCGCAGCCGGACGTTGAGCCGCTCCTTGTACCGCGCGCACTGGATGGTCAGGTAGCGGTCGATATTGCTCAGCTCGTCGGCCAACGTCGCGAACAGCCCGGAGGTGCGGAAGGAGTACCGGGTGAACGCGGCGAAGTCCTGCAGCAGCTCGCGGGCCTGCTCGGGGTCGGTGCGGATGAGCGAGGAGATGGTGTTGAGGGTGTTGTAGATGAAGTGCGGGGATATCTGCGCGCGCAGCGCCCGGGTCTCCGCGCGGGCGAGCTGCTGCTTGGACTCGTCCAGCTTGGCCAGTTCGAGCTGGATGCAGAGGAACCTGGCCACCTCGTCGGCGGCCCGGATCAGCCGCCTGCTGTCGACCCCGCCGACGACGATCAGGGCGCCCTCGACCTGTCCGTCGATGATCAGCGGGACGATGACCGCGGTGCGCATCGGGCAGCTACCGCGGCGGCGGCACGGCAGGTTCTCGTGCTGGACGTGCGCGCGCTGGCTGCGCTGGACCGCGCCCACGATCGGCTCGGCGAGGTCGTCGTAGTGCTCGTTCGCCTGTCCGTCCCACGACAGCAGGTTGCCCTCGGCGTCGGAGATGCCTATCGCCACGCACTTGAGCATCTCCAGCAGGTGCTGGGTGGCCTCGTCGGCGGCGTGTCCGGTGAGCCCGTTGCGCAGCTCCGGCGCGGCCTTGGACAGCCGCTGCACCGCGTCGAGCACGGCGTCGTGGACCGAGGCCGACTTGCGCGGCCTGCAAAGCACCACGAACAGCCCGAGGACCACCAGCGTCGCGACTACTCCCACGAACGCGCGTTCGGTCAACAGCTCGGCCACCGTGCCATGCTCCCGTTCCACCGAAGGTGTGACAAGAATAGGTGGCTGCCGCCGCTACTTGAGCAGTCGGGACATCCGCCGGTCGGCCAGCGGCTTCCCGCCGGTCTGACAGGTGGCGCAGTACTGGAACGACTTGTCGGCGAACGACACCTCGCGCACCGTGTCCCCGCACACCGGGCACGGCAGGCCGGTCCGGGCGTGCACCCGCAGCCCGGAGCGCTTCTCCCCCTTGAGCCGGGCCGCGTCCTGGCCGACGGACCGGTCCACCGCGTCGGTCAGCACGGTCCGCAGCGACGCGTAGAGCCGGTCCATCGCGTCGTCGTCGAGCCTGCCGACGGTCGCGAACGGGGACAGTTTCGCCGCGTGCATGATCTCGTCGGAGTAGGCGTTGCCGACGCCCGCGATCACCCGCTGGCTGGTCAGCGCGGTCTTCAGCCGCTCGGTGCGGCCCTTGAACAGCTCGGCGAACTCGTCGCGGGTCACCGCGAGCGCGTCGGGCCCGAGCGTGGCGATCTGCTCGATCGCCGTCGGGTCGTCCACGATCCACACCGCGAGCCCCTTCTTGGTGCCCGCCTCGGTGAGGTCGATCCCCGGGCCCTGGCCGGGCGGGCCGAGGTGCACGCGCAGCGCCAGCGGCCCCTTGCCCGGACGCGGCGGAGCGGCCGACATGGTGTCGACCCAGCGCAACCAGCCCGCGCGGGCGAGGTGGGTGACCAGGTGCAGACCGTCGCAGTCCAGATCCAGGTACTTCCCGTAGCGGTTCGCCGTGGTGACCTGGCGGCCGTGCAGCGCGGTCCACGGCGGGCTGGCCGTCTTGAGCACGCTCAGCGACGCCACGTCGACGCGCGCGACCGTGCGGCCCACGGCGTTCTCGCGCAGGTGGTGGGCTAGGGCCTCGACCTCGGGCAGTTCCGGCACGGCTCCAGTGTTGCCGCTGGACGCCGCCCTGTCATGCCCGATCACTGGATGGGCTTGAGCACACCCTCGTAGCTCGGCTGGGTGTCCTGGCTGATGGTCTTGGCGATCTTGGCGATCTCGCTGCGGGCGGTGAAGTACCCGCGGACCGTGCCCATCCACCGCTCTTCCGGCCCGCCGTCGCCGTCGTCGCCGGTCTCCGCGACCAGGGTCCACGGCCTGCGCAGCGCCCAGCGGGCCGGGAAGAACAGCGCGAGCAGCACCAGCAGCAGCACCAGCCAGATCGGCACCACCACGTCGATCGGCGTCCAGGTGACCAGGACGATGGCCAGGATGCTGATGAGCACGATCATCACGATGCCGGGCACGTACCCCGCGGCCACGTCGTGCTCGAAGTCGTCCTCGGTGGCGGGCGTGCGCCACTCCAGGGTGCCGTGCACGGTCCACAGGCGGCCGTTCACGTCACGGGTCTGACGTGTCATCTTCCACCCTTCGGCGCGGGTAACCGGGTCACCACATTCAGTCACTACACCGAGGGCTACGTTACCCCCTCGGCACTGGACCGCGCGGGTGAACTACCCGTCGATCGTCCCACCGACAGGGTAGTTGATCAACTGGCGACGATGCTGGTCGGTATCGTGGCCGACCCCGGTGAGCTGGGCTTCTCCACCGCGGGCAGGGTCGGCGACGGGCTCGGCACGACCTGCGCGTACTCACCCGCGGGTTCGGCCCGCGGCGAGTAGTACGTGGTGCGCTCGGTCGTCTGGGTCAGCACGGTCGTCTGGTTGGCCGCGTTGACCTTGGTCTGCGTGGTGGTCTCGCTGACCACCTCCCGGTCGTCGTAGACCGACCACTTCCACTGGTAGGAACTCTGCTGGAAGACCACCGGCTGGTTCTCGTCGTACGTGCTCACCGGGGACGTCTCGATCCGTGCCGCCGGCTCCGACTGCGTCTCGGTCCCCGGCTCGTTGATCGCGTCGGTGGTGCGCGGCTGCGGCGCGAACGTGCCGCCCCGGTTCCGCGGCTCCGCGTCCAGGATGGGCGCCCGCGGCGGGGTCGTGGTCTCGGCGACCGACTTGGTCGGCACGGCCCCGCCGTCGGACACCACCGGCGCGGTGCTCGTGGATTCGCCGGTGATCACCAACTCGGGGGCGCCGTCGAAATCGTCGAACGCGGCGGTGTCGTCGGTCGACCCGCCCCACGGCACCAGGGCCAGTCCGAACGCGCCGACCGCCGCCGCCGACGCGGCCGCCAGCGCGACCTGGACCTTGGCACCGGCCAACAGCGCCTTCGCGCTCACGCTGAACCCCGCAGCCGCGGGGGCCGCCGCGGCGCCCGCCTGCCACAGGGCCACCCCGGCGACGGGGGCGGCGAGGTAGGCGGCATGCGCGCGCAGGCCGGAGCAGACATCCTGCAATTCGGCGTGCATCGTGGTGCACGACCCGCAGGTCGACAGGTGGGCGCGGACCTTGCGCCGCTCGGTGCCCTTGATGCTGCCCGCGGTGTAGGCGCCGAGCTTCTCCAGCACCGAGCGACAGCCGGTGGCGCCGCGGTCGACGGTGAGGTGGGCCTGCAGGTAGGCCGCCCGCAGGCCCTGCCTGGCGCGCCGGGCCAGCGCGGCGGTGGCGTTCGGGCTGAGGCCGAAGTTGACCGCGACCACGGCGGGGCGCTCACCCTCGACCTCCACCTTCCACAACACGCTGCGCCAGCGCTCGGGCAGGCTGGTGAACGCGCGGGTGATCAGGTTGCGCTCGGTCGACTGGCCGCTGGTGTCGGGATCGGCGCCGACGCGGTGGTTCAACTCCTCGTCGGACACGGGCACGTCGCGCCTGCGGCCGTTCCACTCCCACGCCACCCGGCGCGCGACGATCAGCAGGTAGCCGCGGACATTGTCGACCGGACCGGAGCCGCGGCGGATGGCCTGCAACACCCGGAAGAACGCCTCCGCGGTGAGGTCTTCGGCCTCCGCGCGGTCGTTGACCAGGCCCAGCGCGAGCCTGCGGACAGCGGCGGAGTGCCTGCTGAACAGCTCGCCGAACGCGGCGTCCTCGCCGGAGCGCAGTCGGAACAGCAGGGCTCGGTCTTCGGCGGCAGCAGTGGCCTCGGGCGACTCGGCGATCTCCGACGGCACCTCTTCGTCGCGACGCCCGCCGAACGCAGGCCGGTGGATCCCGGTCATCCGGCCCGGTACCTCCTCCTGGCCGCCGTGACAATGGTGAACAAGATGCCACATCCGGGTATCCGGCGGTCGATAACCGTGAATAACGTTTACAGGCACCGCCGAACGTCCTAGTCCGTTTGGTCGACGCCGCCTGTTCACCCAGCGTGACGCCCGAACAGGCCCACCATGACGGGGCACCGCGGACATCGGATATAGTTGCCGAGCACCGGGAAACCGGGGCGTGCGGACGTGGCGCAGCTGGTAGCGCATCACCTTGCCAAGGTGAGGGTCGCGAGTTCGAATCTCGTCGTCCGCTCCACTCTGGGTGACCCGTGTTCGCGGAGTGCGCGAACTGGGTCGTTTCGACATTTCATCTGGGGGACGATCCCCCAGACCCCCACGGTGCGGTCTCTCGCGATCCAGCGGGTTCGCTCGCCTGCGGCTCGCATCGAGTACGTAACCAACGGCAGGGTCGCCCACGGTGCGAGTGGAGCGGGGTTGGCGCTTTGTGCCGTGAGGGGGTCCGGGGGTGTTAGAGGGTGGGGGCTTTGAAGGGGTCGTGTTCGGCGATGAGTTTGTCCATCCGGGCGCGGTCGAGTCTGCTCGCCACGGCGGCGTCCTCCTGCCGGTCCCGGATGACCTTGGCCAGGGTGAACGACGAGGTCACGGCGTAGAGGGCACCTAACCCCAGGAAGGCCCGAATCCAGGGATCGACCGGCAGCAGCGCGATGCCGACGGTCACCGCGATGAGGGCGATCGAGAAGGACAGCGCGGCCTGGGCGAAGAACGCGGCCGTGGTGGGCGAGGGCGGGGTCTTGGTCTGCGTGGTCATGGACAAGAGCATGGATCCGCGCGCTGAGCAGGGCATCCGTAGGTCTACTCAATTTCGCCAAATGCTTTGCGCACGGCGGCGTCCAGCCGCGGCAGCAGTTCGGCCCGGTCGGCGGCCGACGCCTCCGCCAGCGTGCGCGCCAACGCCACCACTTGCTGAGCTGCCCGCGCCCCCGGGTCCGGCACGGGCAGCCGCGCGACGTACTGGGTGATCCAGCGGCGTCTGCCCGCGTAGAGCCGGTTGCCGCACACCTCGTCGTAGAAGCGGGTGCCGAACGCCGAGTTGGCGACCCCCAGCACGAGCTGCGCCAGGTCGTCGCCGCCGAGTTCGGGCACGCTGATCCAGTAGCAGTCGCCGTTCACCACGGCCCCGCTGCGGTCGACGGTGAACCGCGGCAGCGGGCTGATGTCCGGGAAGACGATCTTCGGCGCGCGCCACAGGGCGGGCCGCTGCGGCACCCAGATCTCGAACCACTCCCGCCCGGCGTCGGTCAGGTACCGCCGCCCGGCCAGCCGCGCCCGGTGCAGTTCGAGGTACGCGGCCGCGCGCGGGTGGTCGGCCAGGTTGACGACCTGGCGGTTGGGGAGATCGAGGTACGGGTAGAGCACGCGCGCCCGTGGCGGCCCCGGCGCCACCCAGGCGTGCACGTCCGCGTGAGTGAGCAGGGGGCGCAGCAGCTCGGGCTCCGGGGTGTGCGCGGGCGGCAGCGCGTCCCAGTGCTCGCCGATGAACACCGGGTCGGCGGTGGTCTTGATGCCGACCCGGATGCGCGCCAGCTCGCCCAGCGTCTTCCACGTCCGGTCGGCCACGCGCGCGAACCGGCGCTCGCGGTCCGGCGTGCTCAGCCGCCACGGGTGGCCGCCGCCGTGGGCGAGGGTGCCGACGGACACCTCGAACGCGCGCCCGCCGACCGCCACCCGCGAGTCGCGGTCGGCGGTGAGTGCGGCGAACAGCTCGCCCGCCGGTGCGTCCACTTTGGACTCGTACGCGCTGGCGTAGCGCGCGGGGCGGGGCTGTCCGTCGCGGACGGCCACGACCACCGCGGGGAGCACCGCGGCGTCGAACAGCCGGGTGTCGCCGAGGTCGTACACCTCATGCACGGCGAACCGCGAGGTCAGCAGCTCGCGGACGTTGCCGCCCGCCTTGGTGGTGAGGAAGCGGTTGGAGCAGAGCAGCCCGAAGACGCCGCCCGCGCGCAGCAGCCGAGGCACCATCGCGACGAACGGGTGGGTCAGATCGATCCGGCCGCGCAACCCGAACCGCGCCGACAGGTGCGCCGCCTGCCCGTCCAGGAGTTGGGTCCGCACATACGGGGGGTTGGTGATCACCACGTCGAACGAGCCCGCGGGGAGTTCGTCGCCGAACTCGGTGAAATCGCCCGGCTCGATCACCGCCGACGGCAGCCGGTCCCTGGCCACCTCGACGGCGTCCCGGTCGAGATCGAACCCGACCAGCTCGGCGTCGGCGTGCAGCAGGCGAATGGCGGCCAGCAACTCGCCGTCGCCGCACGCCGGGTCGAGCACACGGATAGGCCGATCCCCCACCGCGAGCGACACCCGCTCGGCCAGAAACCCCGCCAACCCCACCGGCGTGTAGTGCACCCCCAGGCGCTTCCGGCGGTCGACAGGCCCCACCTGGCGATCTTAGGCCGCGTCCTCGATCAACGCCCGCACCCGCCCGGCCCGCACCGCTTCCGCGAGTTCGGCGTGGTCGGCCTCGGTGCGGTCGGCGTAGTCGACTGCGTACTTGGCGAACGCCTCGTCCAGGTCGTCGCCGTCGGTTCCGCAGTAGCCCGCGAGCAGCCGCGGGTCGACCGAGCGGGTGTGCGCGCGGGCGAGCAGCGCGCCCGCGAACCGGCCGTAGTCGTCGAGGTGGTCGCGCTCCAGCGTCGTGGCGTCGATCTCGCCCTTGCGGTTGCGGAACTGGCGCACGATGTAGTGGCTGCCCCGCACGGTCGTCCAACCGAGCAGGATGTCGGTCTCGGCCTGCACCAGGCGCGCGCCGTGCACGATCCGCTTGCCCTCGTGCTTGGCCGGGTCGCCCGCCAGGTGCGCGGCGAGCGCCGACGGTCGGGCCTCCTTCACCTGCAGCACCAGCGCCTCGTCGCCGTTGCCGTGCAGCAGCACGAGGTAGTTCCGCAACCCCACACTCCCCGTCCCGACGACGCGGAAGGCCACGTCGGAGACGCCGTAGCGGGTGATCAGGATCCGCCGGGACTCCCGCAGCGTGTCGACGTACTCGGGCAACGCCCCGATCACGGCGTCAGCGGTGTCTTCGGAGACCGCGGTGAGCACCGGCGGTTCGGGAACGAACCGCCACCGCTCGTCGGCGCCGCGGTGGGTCCACTTGGCGGCGAGTCGGGCGCTGGTGTTCTTGCGGGCTTTCTTGGCGGCCTTGGCGAAGTCGTCCAGCAGGGCGCCCGCGTTGACCTGGGTCAGCACGGACTCGTCGCCAAGGGCCGTCCAGGATTCGAGGAACGGCTGCTGCGCGAGGTGGTCGATGGTGCGCCGATAGGACAGGACCACGTCCTCGGCAGCCTCGCGGCAGCCCTTCTCCGACACCCCACCCTCGCGGCCCGCGAGAACCAGGCTGACGGCGAGCCGCTTGAGGTCCCACTCCCACGGGCCGGGCAGTGTCTCGTCGAAGTCGTTGATGTCCATGACGATCCGGCCCTCGGGCGTCCCGTACAGCCCGAAGTTGGCGACGTGGGCGTCGCCGCACAACTGGGCGTCCAGGCCGCTGCGGGGGCTCGCCGCGAGGTCGCCCGCCATGAGCCCCGCACTGCCCCGGAAGAACGCGAACGGCGAGGCCAGCATGCGGCCGACGCGCAACGGCGCCAGGTCGGGCAGTCGGCCTTCGTTGCTCGCGTCGACGAAGTCCACGACCGACGGCCGGTCTTTCGCGAGCACGCACTCCCTGTGCGCCTGGTGGCTCGTGTACTCCCGCAGGGCATGCCCGCGCGCGTACACCTCCGCAGGCTCGACCCATCGACCCATCACCGCGGCGGTCCGCGCCCGCGTGCGTTCACCCATACGAGCCATGATGCGCCCCCAGCCAACCCCCCGATGCGTTGATTCGCTGGACGCCGGTCTCCGAATCAAGCGGCCGACGTCCGCGGTGAGAGCCGGACGACGAGTTCGGCTTCGAGCGCGTCGGCCAACCGCTCCAGGACCGGGATGGTCGGCACAGTTCCGCCCGCAACTGGCCGCGCGGTAGCCTGATCAACGCGCCTTAGCCGTCGATCATGGCCACTGAAACTCAAGCCGTAGGGAGACAATACGTTGAAGGGTGACACCGACCATCTCACAGCGGTTGACGCATTCTCGGGCGCTGGAGGGTTGAGCCTCGGGCTAAGAAACGCCGGGTTCGACATGCGGTGCGCCTTCGACACCGACATCGAGGCAATCACCAGCTACTGCAAGAATATCGGTGAGCACGGTTTCCAGGCTGACGCAACCACCGTCGATCGAGATTGGATTATCGAGCGCGCCGGACTTAACGATGATCTCGCTCTCTTTGCTGGCGGACCTCCGTGTCAGGGATTTTCGAAACAGAAACGAGGCGCACATCTCGGGGACAAGAGGAATAGTCTCGTCTTAGAGTATCTGCGTCTCGTTGATGAACTCAAGCCGCGATCATTCTTGCTTGAAAACGTAGCCATGTTGGCGCAGGTACGTGGCAAGCATCTAGTAGAGCGGTTCCACGGCTTGGTCGACTATGAGCTGACCGGTCACTTCTACATTGCGGCCAACTATGGTGTTGCTCAAACGCGAGAGCGGTTCGTGCTAGTTGGAATTAGGCGAGACCAACCGGGCAGCTTTGTTGTGCCGAAAGCCACCACTTCCCAATGGCCTACAGTTGGTGAAGTAATTGGCAATTTGCCGGAGCCGCCGAACGATTACAGCGAGCACCCGGAGTACCCGAATCACCAGGCCGCGCGAGTCACGGCCATCAACATCGAACGCTTTTCGCATGTCCCCCAAGGGGGAGGGTGGCGGGACATTCCATTCAACCTTCGCCTGCGCTGCCATCAGGTCGTAGATACCACCAAGGGTGGTTGGCCAGACGTGTACGGGAGGCTTCGATGGGACGGGCAATGCCCGACCATCACGGGCGGTTTCGACAGTTTTACACGAGGAAGATATGGGCATCCCAAGGTCGACCGACCGCTAACCCCTCGTGAAGCTGCTCGCCTACAAGGTTTCCCAGACTCATTCGCCTTCTCAGGAACTCGGCATCACGTCAGGCATCAGATCGGGAATGCGGTGCCAGTTACCTTGGCGGAAGCAATCGGGGGCGAAATGGCCCGCGCGTTGCGTGGCGATTCAGCCAAACGTCCGCAGGACGTCGACACTAGTGACATGATGCTGTTCTGATCATTCAAGCAAGTAAGGTAGATCCTCTGTCAGAAGGTGGCCATACGGTCGAACCAACGGCATTCCAGGACAATTTCCAGCAAGGTATGAAGCTGGAGGATCCAGGTAGTACATGCCTTCGAGTTGAGCAATATACTTCTGATAAAGCGCGATTGTTCCAGGAACAAGCGTCTCCTTCAATCCCCTGCCTGGATACTGGCCGTCTATTTCTTTGATCTTGGCGTCGTTAACTGTGTTAGTTTCGTTTACCACGCAAATTATGGTGCGATAATCGCCAGGGCGTGCTGTTTCAAGTATTCGAGCATGCACATAAGCCTGGGAAATCCGTTCGCGGGTCGATATTTTCGTCGGCACAACGAGACAGGGTCGGCCGTTGTTTGCCTCAAAGGTAAGATCGACCTTGATTTTCTCGTAACCACCCGGAACTGGTAACTTTACTTCTGAGCCGACATCCCGCCCAGACAGATTGCCGATCAACGCGCCGGTAAGTATCTCGAAATAGGTACCAGCGAGCCCATTTGAAGGTTTGAATAGGTCAACGGCGGCAGCCCAAGACATTACAGCGGAATAGCAAAGGGCATTAACTCTCACTGCGTCAAGGTATATGAGCCGACCTTGGGACCGACTACTTGCGACAGCTTCTAGGAGTTCGCTCCAGCCCGAAATAAACTCGTCAGGATCGAAGATAAACTGATCCGTATTCACTGCCCGAGAAATTCGCGCCCCAGGCTCATCCAGGATGAAAATAGAATATCTTCTCGCACCCCTACCTGTCCATGCAAACGGTCGAACCGTCGAGTGCTCACGCAACAATTTGAGTGATCCAGCGCTAAATTTTCCGATAGTTTGCAATATTTCGACTGGAGCTGTGCGTCGCGATTTCTTGAGGTTCTCAAAGTCTGCCAGCAATCGGGCAATAGGCATATCAACCGTCACAGTTATTGTTAGGTCACGAAAGGCCGCGAAAGATTTCCTCAATCGACACGCCTATGGCATCGGAAATCGCGAACACTTTGTCGACGGACACCGAATGCCGAGCATTTTCAATGTCTACATAGAAGGATCGGTCCATGCCAGCGTCATGCGCGACTTGCTCTTGCGTCAGACCTTGGTCGGTTCGGATCCGCCGGAGTTGCACAGCGAAGGCCCTGCGTCGCAACTCGATCTTGGTTGGGTCGCCAGGCACACAATTACGATACGGATTGTCACCCTGTGTGTCTGTAGGAAATATCCTACATTGAGTACTATTTCTGCACCAGTTGTGAGCAGGCGGACCTCGACATCCTCGCGCTCGCATGCTCATCGAAAGGCAACCAATGGCACGAGCACTGCCCTATGTATAGGGTTTGGTCGTCACGCTACTTCGCGGCGGTAGTGGCGATCTAATAGCCGCGGAAACCGAATTGTCGGACACCATAGGTATTCGTCAATGTAGTCGGCGGCAACGAGGTCGACCCCGTGGAACAGGGGCATGCCCCACGGCTCCGGCAAAGTCGTAGATCACATGGTCATGGGCGGATTCCGAGCCGTATAAGTGGTGGTCGGGTGAAGTCGCGTGCGGCCGCGATGTTGGTGTCGCCCGCGAGCCGCGGCCTCGGCCCCGACTCCCAAGAAGCCTGACCGTTGCCCGCCAAACGGGGCAACCGCGTGGCACCTCCGGGCCGCTCCGGCGGATGGGAGGCCCGCTTCGCGACGTGACTCCGGGAACCGTCAGTCCTCACGCATGCCCAAGCCGCCCGGGCAACTCACGCCGGTGCCGCCCATGCCGCAGTAGCCGTGGGGGACTTTGTGGAGGTACTGCTGGTGGTAGTCCTCGGCGTAGTAGAAGGGGCCCGCGGCGGCGACCTCGGTCGTGATGGTGCCGTGGCCCGCGCGGGTGAGGGCCCGCTGGTAGCTCGCCAGGCTCTCCTCGACGGCCGCCTTCTGGGCCTCGTCCACGTAGTAGATCGCTGAGCGGTACTGGGTTCCCGTGTCGTTTCCCTGGCGCATGCCCTGGGTGGGGTCGTGGCCTTCCCAGAAGATCTTGAGCAGGGCCTCGTAGGTCACCTGAGCGGGGTCGTAGACGACCAGGACGGCCTCGGTGTGGCCGGTGCGGCCGGAACAGACCTCCTCGTACGTCGGGTTCCGCGTGTGCCCGCCCACGTACCCGACCGCCGTCGAATAGACGCCGGGGACCTGCCAGAAGACTCGCTCCGGCCCCCAGAAGCAGCCCATCGCCAGCACCGCGGTGCGCAGGCCGTCGGGGAACGGCGGCACGATCCGCCGATCCGGGTGTACCGCGTGCGTGGTCGGCACGGGCAGCGGGGTCGACCGCCCCGGCAACGCCCGCTCCGGCTCCACGATCCGACTCTTGTCCCGTCCGAACAGCGCCATGCCCCCACTGTACGAGCCCGGCGCGCACCGTCCGAGTTTTGCAAGAACCTGGTAACAACTCGGCACGAACCAAGGGAAGATGGAGCGGAATCCGACCAACCTGGGAGATCAACCGATGGAGTGGCAGGAACGCCTGCGGGAACTGGACGCGCGGGAGGCGGCAGGCGAAGTGTCGGCGGCGGACCACCGGCGCCTGCGGGACGAGATCCTGGCCCAGGCGTCCAGCCGGGTCTCGGTTCGGCAGGCCGCGGGGTTCGGGGCCAAGGCGCCCGTCCAGCACGCGCCGCTGACCAGCGCACCTATCCCGCCCGCGCGGATCGCGACCGGTCAGGAGTTGGTCGAGGGGTCGGCGATCTTCGCGGGGGCGCGGGAGGGCAGGCGCACCCGGGTCGTGCTGGTGGTGCTGGCCGTGGTGGTCGTGTTGGCGGCGGTCGGGGGCGGAGTCTGGTGGTACCTGCAGCGGTCGGACGAGCAAGCGCCCGCGGCGCAGCAGACGCAGGCAACGCGGCCGGGGCTGAGTCTGGACCGGCTGCCCAATCCCACGCAGAACCCGCTGACGACCACGGGCACCTTCAGCGTCGACCAGGGGCTCGCGGCGAAGCTGCTCAAGCAGGAGGAAGTCGACTACCTGACCAACGGCGCCACCCAGCAGGTGTTCTTCCGGGCGGCGGCCGAGGACGAGCTGTCCTACCAGATGTTCCTGTTCCAGACTCCGGGCCAGGAGGGGGCGACCGTGGTCAACTCAAGCATCATCGCCGTGGGCAAGGAGGGCAGGCTGGTGGACGCGGGCATCTCCGGCCTTCCCGCCGGGGTCACCGCCACGAAGGCGACCGAGGTCGGGCTGGTCCAGGCGTCCTATGTCACCGACGGCGGAACTGTGCGAATCATCATCCTGCAGAACGGCACCCGTGACGACGCGAAGCTCACCGACGCGCTGCGGCGGACAGTGGTACTGACAGCTCGGTCGCTGCCCGCGCAGTCGAGCTAGCAGCGGTAACGCAAGGTCACGAGTTGGCCTCGACACCGGACGACCACACGGTGCGGTGCAGAATGTGGCGGGTTCGGCCATGCCACGGGAGCGGGGCCGCGGCGACAGGGAAGGGGGCCAGGGTTGTCCTGGCAGGAGGAACTCCGCAAGCTCGACGAGGAACTCGCCACCGGCCGGATCTCGGCCGACGACTACCGGGTCCGGCGAGACCAACTGCTTTCGTCCGCGGCGGGCACTGGCGGCCCAGCGCAGGCCGGACCTCCCAGCCCGGCGGAGAGCACACAGTTCATCGCGCCCACCCCGGCCGCCCCGCCGCCGCCGAACGTCGAGCGGACGCAGGTCGTGTCCGACCAGGCCGACAAGACCCAGATCGTGCCCGCGCGGCCGCCTGAGGGCACCGAGCGCACCCAGATCGTCGGCGGCAACTGGCAGAGCACCCGCCCGCGCAACGAGAGCGACGCCGAGCGCACCCAGATCGTGCCCGGCGTGCCGCAGCAGAGCGGCCAGTACCCGCCCGCGCCCGGTTACCGTCAGCCACCGCAGTCCTGGAACCAGCCCGACGAGAACCTGGCGCCGCCGTGGGCCGGGTCGGATTTCCCGCCGCTCGCGGCCGGTGGGAGCCCGGAGTGGATCCGGCAGGGGCCGGAACTGTTCGAGTCGGGCGGCTCGGGCAAGGGCAGTCGGATCGCGGTGATCGCCGCCGTGGTGGTCCTGGTCGCGGGGCTCGGCGTGGGGGCGTTCTTCTTCTTCAATCGCGACGGCTCCACCGACGCGCAGCCGCCGAACACGACTGCCCCGACGAGCACCAGCGTGGCGCCGACCACGACGGTGCGGCCGAAGGACGACCTGGAGGTCGCCGAGCTGCCCGGCAAGCGGGAGCCGACCGACCACATCCTGACCTTCGCCGACGCGGAGCAGAGCGGGTTCCTCACCCCGGACGAGATCGCGTTCTACAAGACGGCGGAGTCCGGCAAGTGCAGGCTGATCGTCTCGCGGCTGCCCGGCGACGTGAACGCGTACATCTTCACCACCAAGGCGGCCACGCCCGAGGCGGCGGTGATCGCGGTCCAGGGTCTGGCGCAGTTGCAGCTCAAGTTCGGGATGGCCGCGCGCCCCACGGCGCCGACCGGCGTCACGACCGCCGAGGTGGACAAGGCCGAGGGCAGGCCGGCGACGTTGCGCGCGCATTACCTGCACAAGGGCACCATCGTGCGTATCCAGATCTACGGTGACGACCTCGCCAAGGTGCAGGAGGCGTTCGACAAGGTGATCGAGGAGCAGCTCACGGCCCTGCCGGTCGATGCCTGAGGGCAGGCGCTCGGCGGTCGGGTGCACGATCACGACGCGCGGCGGGATGCCCGCCGCGCGGGTTCTGGCGCGGACCTACTCGGCGCACCACCCCGACCACGACTTCCTGGTCGTGGTGCTCGACGCCGCCGGTGACAGCGTCGAGCACGGCTACCGGGTCGTGGGCCCGGGCTGGCTCGACCTGGGCCGGGCCGAGTTCCTGCGGATGGCGACGTGCTACGACGCGGGCGAGTTGGCGGCGGCGGTGCGGCCGCGGCTGCTGCGGCACCTGCTCGCCGAGTACGACGTGGCCGTGTTCATCCAGCCAGAGAGCAAGGTGTTCGCACCGCTCCCCGAGGTGGTGGTGGCCGCCCGCGCGCACGACGTGGTGCTGACGCCGCGCCTGCGCGAGCCGCTGCCCGCGGATGGCAGGCAGCCGGACGACGCGGCCCTTCCCGGCACCTACGACGTCGGTTTCCTGGCCGTCGGGCAGGGCGCGAAGTCCTTCCTCGACTTCGTGGCCGAGCACGAGCGGCTGCCCGCCGACGCCAAGCAGACCGGGTCCGCCGAGCAGCGGGTGCTCGACCGCGCCGCGGCGCTGTTCGGGCACGCCGAGCTGCGCGAACCGGGGTTCGCCGCGGCCTACTGGAACGCGCACGAGCTGGCCGAGGGCACACCAGTGCCGCTGTTCCAGTTCGTCGGACACGACCCGGGGACCCCCTGGCTGCTCAGCACGCACTGCGTCGACGACGCCCGTGTTCTCCTGTCCGCCGACAGCGCGCTGCGCGAGCTGTGCGCGGACTACCGGACGGATCTCCAGGCAGCCGACAGCGAGCCGTACCGGTTCGCCGCGCTGCCGGACGGGACCGAGCTGACGCCGGTCATGCGCGAGCTGTTCCGGGAGGCCGACGACGCTCCCCCGCACCCGTTCGGCGACGACCTCGGCGCGGGTTTCCGCGACTGGCTGAGTTCGGCGGAGACCCCGCTGGCGGCCGCGGCCGGGCTGAACCGGCTGGTCACGGGCCTGTGGCGGTCGCGGGTCGACCTGCAGGTCGCGTTCCCGCAGCCGCACGGCGCGACGTTTCGCGAGTGGTGTCGCACGCACGGCGTCGCGGAGGGCGAGGTGCCGTCGTGGGCGGCGCCCCGCGAACCTGCCCGCCCCGCGCGCCCGGTGGCCGAGTTCGGGGTCAACCTCGCCGGCTACCTGACCGCCGACCTGGGGCTCGGCGAGATGGGCCGGGTCGTCCACGACGTGCTCCGGCACGCGGCCGTCCCGATCGCCGCCGTGGTCGAGGAACAGGCACTGACCTGCGGACTCTCGCTCGCGGCGCCGAGCACGACGGGGCGGCCGAAGTACCCGGTCAGCGTGCTCGCGGTGAACTCGGACTACACGAAACTACTGCTCGACAGCTACCCGGAGGTCGGGCACGGCCGCTACCGGATCGGGTTGTGGGCGTGGGAGCTCGAAGAGTTCCCTGACTGGCTGCACAGCGGGTTCGATCTGGTGGACGAGGTGTGGACGGTCAGCGAGTTCTGCCGCCGGTCCATCGCCGCGCACTCGCCGGTGCCGGTGAAGGTCATCCCCGTGCCCGTGCCGGATCCCGGCGAGGTGGTCCGCCCCGAGCGGCGCCCGGGCGACCCGATCCGGTTCCTGTTCGCGTTCGACTTCAACAGCACCGCCGCGCGCAAGAACCCGGACGGGCTGGTCAGCGCGTTCCAGCGGGCCTTCCCCGGCCGGGCCGACGTGCGGCTGACGATCAAGGCGACGAACAGCGGGCCGCACGCGGCCGCCGCCGAGCGGCTGCGCACCGCGATCGCGGACGACAGCCGGATCGAGCTGATCGACCGCTACCTGAGCACCGCGGACTTCACCGCCCTGTACGCGACGAGCGACGCCTACGTCTCGCTGCACCGCAGTGAGGGGTTCGGGCTCACCGTGGCGGAGGCCATGATCCGCGGCCTGCCCGTGATCGCGACCGCGTACGCGGGCACGGCGGAGTTCTTCGGCGAAGGTCTCGGTTGGCCAGTGCCGTACCGGATGGCGCCGGTCGGCCCCGGATCGCCGCCCTACCAGGCGACCGCGCTGTGGGCAGATCCTGATCTCGACGCCGCCGCCGCCGCGATGCGTGCGGTGGCCGACGACCCGGCCGAGGCGGCTCGACGCGGCAGCGCCGCGCGGGCCCACCTGCTGCGGACGCGGACGGTCGAGGCCGCCGCCGAGTGGATGCGGCGGGAACTCGACGCGGCCTACCGCGCGTGGCGCGAGCGCCCGGCCGACCGCAACGCCGACCCCAGGCACCGCGCGGCCGACCCGGTGGTCCGCGCGCGCGAGGCGCTGCACTGGCGGGCCGACACCTCGACGCCGTCGCGGGTGCCGTTCGCAGGCGGGTTGCGCAAGGCCGTGCTGCGCGCGATCGACCACTACGACGTGCACCAGCGCGAGGTGCTGGGCGTCGTGGTGGACGGCATGGCGGAAGCGCTCGACGCGGCGGGCACGCGCACGGACTCGCTCGAAGCCGACACAGACCGGAGAATGGTGGCCATGGCCGCGCAGCTCGACCGGATCGAGCGGCTGGTGCGGTCACTCGGCGCGGACGAGGGGGCGAGCGGGCCTTGACGCGAACCGACGAACCGGACACCCTGCCGCCCATCCACGAGGCGTGGCTGCCCCGCGAGCATTCGCTGCATCGGCCCCGGCATGGCGGCAGGCAGCGGCTCGCGCTGTTCTTCGCCGCGGTGTTCTTCACGACGCCGCTGGTCGCGCTCGGTTTGGGCGTGCGTCCGCCGGAGATCGAGAACCGGCCGCTCGCCGCGTTCCCGAGTCCGGCGGACGGCTGGAATTTCCTGGGCAACCTCAGCCCCTGGGCGACCGATCACCTGGCGTTCCGGCACAACGCGATCGGCGTGGCCGACGCGGTCAGCCGGTCGGTGTTCGGCGAGCCGCCCGCGCTCGGCGGCGGCAACCAGTCGGCCCAGCCGGACATCTTCGGGTCGCGGAAGGAGATCAACGACATCGCCATCCCGTCGGTGATCGAGGGCAGGGACGGGTGGCTCTACCTCGGCGACGACGTGGTCAGCCGGTGCAAGCAGTCGATCGCGCTGGAGGAGACGCTCCAGCAGCTCCGCACACTGCGCGACGGGGTGGTGGCGTCCGGGCGCGAATTCGTGCTGGTCGTGGCGCCGGACAAGACGACGGTCGTGCCGGAGAACCTGCCGGACACCTTCGTCGGCCAGGACTGCGCGCGGCGGGTGTCGGACAACCTGTGGCGGCTGCTGACGGCCGAGGACTTCGTCGTCGACCTGCGCGACGAGCTGCGCACCGAGGGCGCGCGGCTGGGCAAGCCGGTGTATCCGCCGCTCGACGCGCACTGGGCCGACGAGGGCGGCGTGGCCATGGCGCGCGGCCTGGCCGAGGCGGTGACCCCGGGGGTCAGCACGACGTGGCAGGTCACGCCGCGCGAGACCTGGCGGGTGCCCGCCGACCTGCCGCCGCTCATCGGCCGCGCGGGCAACATCGACGGCCGGTACTACGCGCTGCGGCCGGACGGCGGGTGGGACCAGACCCGGGTGCTGCCGCAGGATTTCAGCACCCCCGTGCGGCTGGACACCGCCGTCGGGCCGGGCACCGTCGAGCCCAAGGCGGGCCTGCTCGGCGACTCGTTCAGCATTCGCGCGCTGCGCTACCTGGCCGCGTCGTTCCGCGACCTGACCGTGCTGCACTACGGCAAGGTGGATCGCGACGGCGGTCGGGCGGCCGGGCGGATGCTGGCCGAGAACGACGTGGTGATGGTCGAGATCGTGGAGCGCACGCTCGCGTCGGGCAACACCATCCTGCTCAAGCCCGAGGTGGTGGCCGGGATCGTCGGGGAGCTGTCGGCCCGTCCCGTGCGGTAGCGGGCCGAGCGCAGGTTCTAGACTTCGCGGCGAATGGCGGGAGCTGCCGCTGAAAGAAAGTCGATGGGCGAGGTATGTCGGACGCGCGCCTGGCCGATGCGTTGGCACGGCTGGACCAACACCGCGAGCTACACCTTCCGCTGCGGCGCGGGGATTTGCTGGGCAGGCTCGCGCTGCGGTTCCTGTGGCGCAGGCAGCTCAAGTGGCAGGTGGAGGCAAACCTGGCCGCGCGGGACGCGATCGGCAGCCTGCACGCGGTCGTCGCCGAGCAGCGCGCCGAGATCCAGCGCCTCTCCGCCGTGGTGCACGATTCGGCCGGGCTGGCCCGCGCCGACGACCTGCGCCACGAGGTGGAATCGCTGAAGCGGGCCGACCAGAACATCATGGCGGGCCTCAACCAGCGGATCTACGCGTCGATCGGCGGGGTCCGCTCGGAGGTGGGCGACCTGCGCCTGCAGCTCGCCGAGAAGGCCGAGGCGTCCGGCGAGACCGACCAGCGCCTGGCCGCGTTGGAGGCGAGCCTCGCCGAACTGGTCGCCGCGGCCCGCGACGGTCGGCTGCGCCACGCCCAGGTCGACCTGTTCCTCGACGAGGTCCGCGCCGCGCTGCCCGCCCGGCCGACCCCGGCCGCCGTCGCCAAGCTGCCGGAGCGCGGCGCGCACCTGGAGCTGGCGGTGGCCGAACTGCTCGACGGCCCCGTGGACCACGTCCGCGCGGCGCGCGCCGCGCATCTGCCGGTCGTGCGGCAGGCCCGCAAGCGGGAGGCGAACGGCCCGGTGTTCGACATGGCCCCCGCCCGCGGCGAATGGCTCGAAGTCCTGCGCGGCGCGGACATCCCGTGGCGGTCGGCCTCGGCCAACCCGCACGTGGTGCGCCAGTGCACGGCCCTCGGTCTCGTGGTGGACGAGAGCGACGCGCTCACCTCACTGTCCACAGTGGAGCACCGTTCGTTGGGCGCTGTCACCGCATTCCGCTTCGTCGAACGGCTCGACGCCGCCGACGTCGCCCGCTTCGTGGCCTTGGCGGGCGCCGCGCTGCAGCCGGGCGGCGTCCTCGTGGTGGAGACCTCGGAGTCCACTGAGGACTTCCACCTGGACCCGTTCGCCCAGCGGCCCGTCCACCCGACCCTGTTGCGCTTCCTCGCCGAAGCCGCGGGCCTGCGCGACGCGGAGGTCACCCGCCACGGCGGCCGCTACACCCTGACCGCCCGGCGGTGAGCGCGCACCATGCCCGCCGCCATGTGGACACCGCTGCCCCCCGCCCGCAGCGGAATCGCCGACTACGCCTACGAACTCCTGGGCCCGCTCTGCGCCACCACTGACCTGGTCGCAGTCGCCCAACCCACCCCCGCGCAAACCGCCGCCGCGCAGCCCCCACCCACCTCGGGGGATCGGCCCTGCTCCAGTCTATCGGTGGTGGGGGGTGCGGCAAGGGGTGGGGGATTTTCTGTGGATGGTTTGGCGGATGTGGACAACTCGGGGAAGGCCGATGCGGTAGTGGCCGGGTGTCGGGTTGTGGATCCCGTCGAGGCCGGGTCTCGTACTACGCACGTGTATCAGATGGGGAATCACGCCGAGTCCCATCTGTGGATCTATCGGCAAGCGTTGGCCACGCCGGGAATCGTTGTCCTGCATGACACTTCGCTGCTCGGCTTTCACCACGGCTATCTCGGCGGGCCGGACAATCCAGAGTTTCGGCGTGAGGTCGACTACGCGCACGGGCCGATCTGGGGGAACGCTGACGATCCGGCGCTGCTGAACGGCTGGCCCGCTACCGAGGTCGACGGCGTGCAGGTGCTCGACAGTCGGACGCTGAGCATGGAGCGGCGGATCGTGTCCAGCAGCCGGGGCGTGATCGTGCACGACCCGTACTCGGCGAGCTGGTTGCAGGCTCGCTACCCGAAGGTCCCCGTGCACATGATCCCGCACGGGGTGACCATCCGCGAGGACACGGGCCGTGACGAGACGCGGGCTCGGTTCGGGTGGCAGGACGACCACGTCGTGTTCGGGTTGTTCGGCGGTTTCAACCGGACAAAACGCATGCTGGTGGCCGTGTTGGCGTTCGCGCACCTCCGGCGCCGCTGGCCCAACGCGCGGCTGCTCATCGCTGGGCACCCGGATTACCCGGACATCGTCGCCGAGATCCGGGCAACCGTCGCCCAGCAGGGGCTCACGGACTCCGTCCACTTGGAACTGAGTCCCACCAAGGACGACTTCGAGCGGTTGATCACCGCCACGGACGCGGTGATCAACCTGCGCTGGCCCACCGAGGGCGAGACGAGCGGGGTGATGGCGCGGGCGTTCGGCGCGGGCAGGCTCGTGATCACGAGTGACCTGCAGCAGCACCGCCACCTCGACCCGGCGTACTGCTGGCGGGTGCCGACCGAGCCCGCCGCCGAGGCCGAGACGCTGCTTGACCTGCTGGAACGGGCGATGTCCCGACCGGACGAGGTCCGCGCGGCCGGCGCACGGGCGCGGGCGCACGCCCGGCGGACGGCGTCGTGGCCGGTGGTCGCGGCGGCGTACAAGCGGGTGTTGGACGGGACATCGGCCACCCGGAAGCCCGCGCGGTCCGCACTCCCCGGGGTGAATGTGTTCGCCGACCCGAGGGCCACCACCGGTCTGTCCGAGTCGGCCCGCAGGCACTCCGAGGCACTGCTCGACGCGGGTGTGTCGATGACATTCACCGAGTTCAACTCCCGGGCGTGGAACCGCTCGGTGCCGGTGCCGCGGCGGCTCGCCGAGTTGCGGCGGGGCAAGGAGCACCCGGTCGACCTGTGGCTGCTCAACCTCAACGAGTTCCAGTTGATCCCCGAGCACGCGCTCGACCGGCACACGATCGCGTTGTGGGCGTGGGAGTTCCCGGAAATCCTCGACTACACGCTGGTCCAGCTCCCTCGGCTGGACGAACTGTGGGTGGTCTCCTCGTTCGTCGCGGACGCATTCCGCACGGCGACTGACATCCCGATCACGGTGATCCCGAACGTGGTGACCCAGTTCGACGGCGTCGAGGCCGACCGAGCGCGCTTCGCCCTGCCCGACGACCAACTGGTGGTGTTGTTCAGTTTCAGCGCGTCGTCCAGTGATGCCCGGAAGAACCCTTGGGGCGTAATCGAAGCGTTCCGCCGCGCGTTCCGGGCGGACGAGCGCGGCCGGTCCGCGCACATGGTGATCAAGGTCATCGATCTGCACGAGTTCCCAGAGCTGTCGGTCCATCTGGCCGAAGCCGTGGCCGACGTGAACGGCACGCTCATCACCGCCGACCTCACCCGCGAGGAGATGGACTCGCTGCTGGCCAGTTGCGACATCTACCTCTCGCTGCACCGGTCGGAAGGGTTCGGGATGGGGATGGCCGAGGCGATGGCGCTGGGCAAGCCCGTCATCGCGACCGGCTACGGCGGCAACGTCGACTTCATGCCGCCCGGTGCCGCCGCCGTGGTCGGCTATGACATCCGGGGGATCACGGCGAGCGATCACCGGTTCGGCGCCAAGTTCGCGGGCTGGTACCGGCCGGGGCAGCTCTGGGCCGAGCCGAACGTCGACCAGGCCGCGCGCTGGCTGCGGCGCCTGGCCGACGATCCGGCGCTGCGGCGGGCAATGGGCGCGCGGGGCGCGGAAGCAGTGCGGGCGACCTGCAGTGCCGAGGCGGTGGGCGCGGCCATGGTCCGCAGGCTCACCGAACTGGCGACGGTGCGGACATGAGCGTCGAACACCTGCGGTCCACTTGGGAGCAACTCGGCCAGGACGATCCGCTGTGGGCGGTGCTGTCCGACCCGTCGCGCAAGGGCGGCAACTGGGACGTCGACGAGTTCCTGTCGACGGGCAGGCACTGGGTCAAGCACATCCTGGACACGCTGCACGGGGTGTCGCTGGACCTCGGCGACCGGGTGCTCGACTTCGGCTGCGGCGTCGGCAGGCTGAGCTTCGCGCTCGCCGAGCACGCCCGCGAGGTGACCGGGGTGGACATCGCCGCGTCGATGGTCGAGCACGCCGCGCGGCTCAACCACGCGCCGGACCGGATCAGGTTCGCGCACTACGACGGCACGCGGCTGCCTTTCCCCGACGCCTCGTTCGACGCGGTCGTGAGCCTGATCGTCCTGCAACACGCGCCGCCCGCGGTGCAGCTCGCCTGCCTCGTGGAGGTGCAGCGGGTCGTCCGTCCAGGTGGGACGCTGATCGTGCAGATCCCGGCCGGGCGCAAGCCGCCGTTGCCGCTGCCGCTGGACGCCATGCGCGCGCGGATCGCCGTGTCGCCGGTCCCCGAGTTGCTGCCCGCGGGCGCCGAACACACGGCGACCGTGACGATCACGAACGTCGGCGCCGCGCCGTGGCCACTGAGCCAGGCGATCCGGGTGGGCAACCACTGGCTCGCCGACGGCGAGATCGCCGTGGTGGACGACGGGCGCGGCGAGCTGCCGAGCGAGGTCGCGCCCGGCGCCACCGTCGAGGTCGAACTGTTGGTCACCGCCCCGCCGGAGCCGGGTCGGTACGAGCTGGAGTTCGACCTGCTCCAGGAGTCGGTCGCGTGGTTCGGCCAGGTCGGCAGCGACACCGTCCGGGTGCCGGTCGAGGTCGTCCGTGCGCCGGAGCGCGTCGAGGAGCCGGAATCGGTCACCGAAGGTCCGGCGCAGATGGAGATGCACGCCATTCCGAGCGCGTTGGTGCGTGGGGTGTTCGAGCACTGCGGCTGCGAGGTGGTCGCCGCGATCCCGGACGACCTCGCAGGCGCTGAGTGGGAGAGCTACACCTATCTCGTCCGCAAGACCTAGGTGTCTGTTGGTGCACCCGACCAGTCCTCAGCCCGCGGTCCTGGTTTTGATGAGCGGCGCGTCCCGCGACAACTCCCGGAACCCGACGCTGGAGAACAGCCCGCGCGCCTTGGGATGCCCCGACGCGCCCAGGCAGGCGACCGTCGTATGAGTGGCCCCGGCTGCCCGCGCCAGGTGCATCCCGTGCAGAAGCATCGCCCTGCCCAGCCCCAGACGCCGGTAGCCCGGATGCGTCCCGACCGGCTCGAACTCAGCGGTCTTGTTCGCTTCATCGAGCCACATGATCGTCGAGGACGCCATCGTCGCGTCCGGCGCTTCCACCAGGATGTGCAGGTCGCCGCGATACGTCGCCGTCTGCCGGACGCCCTGGTAGCTCTCGGCCGTGTACGTCGAGGGCGCCCAGGCGTCCAGATGGGCCTGGACCGCGGCCTTCGGTCCGGCCTCGTCGGCGGTGCGGAACCGGAATCCGGCAGGCAGTACCGGCTGTTCCACGTCGATGAGGTCCCGCTCGTTGAGCTGGGTCCAGGACCCGGTGTCGCCGAGCGAGGCCAGGTCGGTCTCATAGCCGTGCGCCGCCCAACGCTTCAGGGCGAACTCGTCGGCGGCGCTCGGGAGCACCGTCCGTTCGATGTCCGCCGCCGTAGCGTCGTACCAGTCGATCACCTCGTCAACCAGCCCGGCATGGTCGGGATGGACCTGATACGCCAGATAGGCGCCGGTGACGTCCTTCACAGACCCGTCGCTCTTCCGCACCTGGTGCGGAAGAGACGCCCAGCCCCACGCCACCAGATCCCCGCCAGCGAACCACAGCCGACGCGGCCAGCTGGCGCCGTGGCCCGCGTGCCCCTTACCCCAGATCCAGGCCAACTCCCCGAACGACGCGTCGCTGTTCACCAGGTCCGGGCGGGTGGCGGTGACCCGCTGCGCCAAGCCCTGCATGAGCCGCACGTCCGCGGCGGTCACAAGCTCAACGCTCGTCATAGTGCGCCACGGTGTCAGGACGCCACGAATCCGTCGAACCGTTTCCGGGCACTAGCGCTGTTCGAGCTCGGTGACGCGGTTCTCCAGCCTGGCCGCGTAGCGGGCCGACTTGGCGGCGTCCGCGTTGAGTTCGTCGATGGTCCGCTGCAACTCGACACAGCGCGCGGACTCGTCTTCCCTGGCCTGCTCCGCCGCCCGCACGGCCTCGTCGAGCCTGCGCACGTAGGCGACTTCGGCTGCCCGCACCCGCTGCTGTTCTTGCTCCCACACGTGCCGCTTTTCGCGCTCCAGCACCACCTCGTGGCGCTCGTAGGTGTCGAACACGTTGGCGGGCGCGGAAAGCACGCGTAACGCATCCTCGTCGTCGTGCGCCGCATAGAACCGGTTGAGGCCGTCGAACAGCGCGCAGCGGTAGTCCGCGTCGAGCAGGATCGGCTCCCAGGACTGGTGCGACGGGATCGGCGCGCCGGGCTCGGTGGCCTCGACCACCACCACGCGCGGCCGGTGCCGGTCCCAGTCCGCGCCGGTGATCACGTCGTGTTCGGCGCCCTCGACGTCGATCTTGAGGAAGTCGACCGGCCCGGGGTGCGCGTCGAGCAGCGCGGCGAGGGTGACGACCTCGACCTCGACGTCGGCCGACGCCCAGCCGTCGTCGTCGCGGTATCGGCGGGCGAGGTCGCCGTCGAGGGTGGAGCGACCCCAGTTGTCGGACACGACGTGCAGGATCGCGGTACCGGGCTTCGCGCCGACCGCCACCGCAAGGGTCACATCGTCGGGCCGCGCCGCCCGGATCTGCTCGGCCATCGTGGGGCTCGGCTCGACGTTCACGCCGCGCCAGCCGAGGTCGTAGAAATGCTTGGTCACCGAGTCCGCGACCGGATCTCCGGCGCCGAGGTCGACGTAGCGGCCGGTGGTCCGGTCGGTGAACAACCGGGCGAGCACGACGTCCTCGGCGTTCTGGGCGTAGGAGATCACGACGCTAGGGTAGTGGCCCGGCGCACGCCGCCAGCCTTGCGTCGCGACCTGCTGCTATCCCCCGGACGGGTGACCTGGCCGGCGTGTCGCGGGCCGGGTCCGCCCGGTGCGGCGGACGGCACGAAGCATCGGGGGATCACCCGACATCGGGAGGCGACTATGTGGTTGCAGGTCATGGCGTTGGTCGCGGTGGGCCTGTTCTTCGTGGTGCGCTTGGTACTCGCGCTCTACGATCGGCCGTCCAAGCACTGACCCCGCGCGCCGCGGCGGGTCGTCGTGGACTCGGGTCGGGATGACGCCGCCGGTCGAACGCCTGCGCTACCGGTGCACTACTTCTTCGTGTAACCCCAGGAATCTACTTGCGGGTAGCCTCCTGCCGCATGGATGCACCGGCCAAGCGAGTCCGCGTCACCGACGTCCTGCGCGCGCTGCCCAAGCTGGTCGCCGACGGGCCGGGGATGGTCCGCGGCGTGGTCGGGCTGGCGACGATCCGGCCGACCACCCCGGAGTCGATCGGACACATCTTCCAGCGTGCCGCCGCGCAGCACCCCGAGCTGCCGTTCCTCCGGTTCGAGGACACCGAGATCACCTACGGCGACGCGAACCGGCTGGTCAACCGGTATGCGTCGGTCCTCGCAGCGCACGGCGTGCTGGCGGGCGGCACGGTGGCGATCATGGCGGGCAACCGGCCGGAGACCCTGCTGGCCGCGCTCGCCACGGTGAAGCTCGGCGCGTCCGCCGGGATGCTCAACGTCAACCAGCGCGGCGACGTGCTCGGCCACAGCGTCCGCCTGCTTGCGGCGACCGTGCTCGTCGTGTCGGCGGACTACCGCGGCGCGCTGGCCAACATCGAAACACCCACCGCGCTCGACATCGACACGTTGGCCGACCACAGCACGTCCGACGCCGACCCGCCGGAATGCGCGCAGCTCACCGCCGCGGCGACAGCGTTCTACGTGTTCACCTCCGGCACGACCGGGCTGCCGAAAGCCAGCGCGATGTCGCACTACCGATGGCTCAAGAGCATGTGCGGCATCGGCGGGCTCGGGGTTCGGCTGCGCGGCGAGGACACGCTCTACTGCTGTCTTCCGCTGTATCACAACAATGCCCTCACGGTGTCGCTCTCCGCCGTGCTCTCGGCGGGCGCGACCCTCGCACTTGGACAGTCCTTTTCGGCCTCCCAGTTCTGGGACGAGCTGGTACGCACCAGGTCCACGGCGTTCTGCTACGTCGGCGAACTGTGCCGCTACCTGCTCAACCAGCCGGTGCGCGCGATCGAGCGGCAGCACCAGGTGCGCGTGGTCGTCGGCAACGGGCTGCGGCCGGAGATCTGGACCGAGTTCACCGAACGGTTCGCCATCCCGCGCGTCGCGGAGTTCTACGGGGCCAGCGAGTGCAACGTGGCGTTCGTCAACGCGCTCAACATCGACCGCACGGCTGGCGCGTGCCCGCTGCCGTTCGCGGTGGTCGAGTACGACGCCGAGAAGCCGCGCAGGCATGGCGATCGGCTGCGCAAGGTGTCGACCGGCGAGGTCGGGCTGCTGCTGACGAAAGTGACCGACCGCGCGCCCTTCGACGGCTACACCGACGCCGAGGCCACCGAACGCAAGCTGGTGCGCGACGCGTTCAAGGATGGCGACTGCTGGTTCGACACCGGCGACCTGGTGCGCGATCAGGGTTTCCGGCACGTCGCGTTCGTCGACCGGCTGGGCGACACCTTCCGGTGGAAGGGCGAGAACGTGGCGACCACCGAGGTCGAAGGTGCCGTCGGGGACTACGGCGCCGTAGAACAGGCGGTGGTGTATGGGGTTTCCGTGCCCGGCACCGACGGCAAGGCTGGCATGGCGGCGGTGAAACTGCGCGCGGGCAAGACCTTCGACGGGACCGGGCTGGCCGCGCACCTGGCCGAGCGGCTGCCGGGGTACGCGGTGCCGCTGTTCGTGCGGGTGATCGAGGAGGTCGCCCAGACCTCGACCTTCAAGTCCCGCAAGGTCGACCTGCGCGACGAGGGCTATTCGGCCGCGGTGACCGACCCGCTGTATGTGTTGAGCGGCGGCGAATACGTCGAGGCCTACCCGTCGTACCCGGACGACGTGGCGGCGGGGAGGATTCGGGTGTGAGCGAGCTTGCGAGCGAATCGGTGTCACAGGGCGTCCGCGAGCGGCATCACGGAGCCTGCGAGGGGATGTCATGAGCGGATTCGTGGCACTGCTGCGCGGCGTGAATGTCAGCGGACACAAGAAGATCGCGATGGCCGACCTGCGCGTCCTGCTGACCGACCTCGGCTTCGGCGACGTGCGAACGCTGCTGCAGAGCGGAAACGCGGCGTTCACCGCCGACGATTCCCCCGCGTCGCTGGAGTCGCGGATCGAGGACGCGCTGGTCGGCCGGTTCGAGCTGGCGACGCGCTGCCTCGTCCGAACAGGCGACGAGCTGCGCGCGGTGCTGGCCGCGCACCCGCTGGTTTCCTTGGCGGACAACGGGTCGCGGATGCTGGCCATCTTCCTGTCCGACGACCCCGACCCCGCGCTGGCGGCGACGCACGACCCGGTGGCGCTGGACCCGGAGCATGTCCGGGTCGGCAAGCGCGTGATCTACCAGTGGTGCCCGGACGGCGTCGCGGAGGCACCGCTGGTGGGGCCGTTCGTAGAGCGGCGCTGGAAGGTGACGGCGACCGGCCGGAACTGGAACACGGTGACCAAGCTGGCGGCGATGGTCTGACTCACCGACCGACCGCGTACCCCTGCATGCCGCGCGGGTTGGCTGCCGCCCGCAGGAGGCCGGAATCCCTTGCCACAGCGGACATCCGGCCCAGACTCCACGGGCCGACGTCCACTACACTGTGTCCGCGCCGTGCCAGTTCGTCCAAAGTGGACTTTCCGAGTCGGGATTCCAGATGGGCCTCGCCGGGCACGAAATCGCGCGGGTAGAACGAACTCGGGACCGCGTTGGAGTGCCACGCGGGCGCGTCGATGGCGGCTTGGAGGTTCAGCCCGCCGAGGGTGTGGGCGAGCCAGAAGCAGAGCTGCCACTGGTCCTGACCGTCGCCGCCGGGGGTGCCGAAGGCGATGGTCGGCTCGCCGTCGCGCAGGGCGAGGCTCGGGGTCAGCGTGATGCGGGGGCGCTTGCCGGGGGCCAGCGAGTTCGGCAAACCCGGTTCCAGCCAGAACATCTGGGCGCGGGTGCCGAGGCAGAACCCCAGCCCGGGAATGGCGGGCGACGACTGGAGCCAGCCGCCGGACGGGGTCGCGGAGATGAGGTTGCCGTGCCGATCGACGACGTCGATGTGCACGGTGTCGCCCCTGGTGGAGCCGTCGGGGCGGACGGTGGGCTCGCCGATCGCGCCGGACAGCGGGGTGTCGCGCGTGCCGGTGGCCAGCAGCTTCGGCAGGCGCGGGGTGCGCCCGCCGGGCGCCCCGGGCCGCAACTCGAACGACGCGGTGTCGCCGACGAGCGCGCGGCGATCGGCGGCGTACTCACGGGAGAGCAGGTCGTCCAGTGGGACGGTGTCGTCGTCGCCGTACCAGGCTTCCCGGTCGGCGAAGGCGAGTTTGGCGCACTCCAGTGCGAGGTGCACAGTGTCTGCGGTGGGCATGCCATCCACATAGGACAGTGGCAGGGTCTCCAGCAGGCGGAGCTGTTGGAGGAGAACGGGTCCCTGGGTCCAGGCGCCGCACTTGGCCAGGGTCCAGTCGCCGAAGTCCGCGGTGACGGCGTTTTCGTAGGACGCGGACCAGCCCGCGATGTCCTGTCCGGTAAGCACTCCCGCGTGATCACGACCGGAGTCGTCGCGGAAACTGTTGCGGCAGAATGCATCGATGGCCTCGGCCACAAACCCCTGCGACCAAGCCCGCCGCGCGGCATCAATCTCCGCCTCCCGCGTCGGCCCGACGGCCTCGGTGAGCAGCCGTTCCCACGTGTCGGCCAGGGTCGGGTTGGCGAAGCGGTCGCCGGTCGCGCCGAGCCAGAGCGCGGCGGAGGTGGGCCAGTGGCCGGTGAAGAGGTCGCGGACGGTGTCGATCACCAAGGGCACCCGGTCGAGCAGCGGGAAACCGTTGCGGGCGTAGGAGATCGCGTACCCGAGCACGTCGTGCAGCCGCTTGGTGCCGTGGTCGCGGAGCAGCGTCAACCAGCCGTCCCACGCGCCGGGGACCGTGGTGGCGAGCAGGCCGCTACCCGGGATCAGGTCCAGCCCGAGATCGCGAAAATGCCCTGGCGTCGCGCCCGCCGGGGCGACGCCCTGGCCGCAGAGGACGCGGGGGGTCGGGTCGTCGGCGGTGGTGAACACGGCGGGAACCTCGCCGCCAGGCCCGTTGAGGTGCGGCTCGACAACCTGGAGCACGAACCCCGCGGCCACGGCGGCGTCGAAGGCATTGCCACCGTCCTCCAGCACGGCCATGCCCGCGGCCGACGCCAGCCAGTGGGTGGACGCGACCATGCCAAAGGTGCCGACAAGCTCCGGTCGAGTGGTGAACACCAGGCCAACGTACCCGATTTAGTTAACTTTGCTAACTATTCGTGGCGTCGACTTAAGCCGAGAGGGCGCCGGCTTGACACGACCACCACACCGAAGCAGCGCAGGACCGCGGCCGGGCACCCGCCTGACTGCGCACCCCCCAACACAAACCCCACCCGCCCTGGGGGCCTGCCCTGCTCCAGTCTATCGGTGGTAGGGGGTTTGTGGGGGTGGGGCGGTTTGGCTGTGGATGGTTCGAGGGGATCGGTTCGAACATTTGTGCACATTGTGGACAAGTGCTGTGGATAAGTCAGCGGCGGCCGGGTGGGCAGATTTCGTCTATGGCGGTCAGGTCGTCGTGGGTGGGGTGCCAGCGGATGGTCAGGGCGTTGGCGATGACCTGTTCGGGGGTTGTCGCGCCCGCGATTACCGAGCCGACGACGGGCTGGGCTGTCAACCAGCCGATGGCGAGGGTGGCCATGGTGATGGCGCGTTCGTCGGCGAAGGCGCGGAGTTTTTCGATCCGGTCCCACGGCGCGTCGGCCAGTAGGCGCTGTCGACCGACCAGGCGGCTGCCATCCGGTGGCGCAATGTCGCGCGCGTACTTGCCGGTCAGCAGGCCGTTGGCCAGCGGAAAGTACGGGAGCACGCTCATCCGAAACCGGCCGCACGCGGGAAGCACCTCACGCTCGGCCTCGCGTTCCAGCAGCGAGTAGTGGTTCTGCGACGACACGGGCGGCCGCACGTGGGTGGTCTGGGCTGTCCAGGCCGCGTCGGCGATCTGCCAGCCCGCCAGGTTGCACACGCCGACATAGCGGACCAGGCCGTCGCGAACGAGGTCGTCCAGGGCGGCGAGGGTCTCGGCGAGCGGGGTGCTCGGGTCGGGCCGATGCAACTGGTACAGATCGATCCAGTCGGTGCCGAGTCTGCGGAGAGATGCCTCGGCGGCGCGGCGCACGTAGCGGCGGGAACCGCGGGCACCGAAGTCGGGACCGTTGCCGCCCTGCATGTCGACGCCGAACTTGGTGGCGATGATCGCGTTCTCCCGCTTGCCCGCGAGGGCCTGGCCGAGCAGTTCCTCGCTGCGCCCGCGCGGCGCGCCGTAGACGTCGGCGACGTCGAACAGGGTCACGCCCGCGTCGATCGCGGCGTGCACCAGCGCGCGGGCGCCCGCCAGCGACTCGGCGGCGGTACCCGGTCTGCCGAGGTTGTTGCAGCCCAAGCCGACGGCACTGACCACCAGGCCGGAATCGCCGACGTGACGAAGCTCCACACGGGAGACCCTAGGACGGACCGGGCGTGTGATCCAGACATCAGGGCACAAGAACGATCCACACTCGGTACCGACGACCTTGGTAAGGCAGGCTATGACCATGAGCACGACACCTGAGGACGATCCCGGGGCGGCGGCCCCCGGTTGGACCGCTGCCGACATCCCCAGCCTGGTCGGGCGCACCTTCATCGTCACCGGCGGCAACAGCGGGCTGGGCTTCGAGACCAGCCGCGAGCTGGCCCGGCACGGCGCCCATGTGATCCTGACCGCTCGCGACCCCGAGAAGGGCGCCGACGCCGTCGAGGCGATCCAGGCCGAACACCCGGACGCCAACGTCGAGACCCGACTGCTCGACCTCGCCGACCTGCCGACAGTCACGAAGTTCGCCAACAGCGTCCACCGGGCCGACGTGCTGATCAACAACGGCGGGGTGATGATGCCGCCGCGCACGCTGAGCGCGCAGGGGCACGAACTCCAGTTGGCCGTCAACCACCTCGGCCACTTCGCGCTGACCGCGCTGCTCCTCGACGTGCTGAAAGAGGGCCGCGAACCGCGCGTGGTGACCGTCAGCTCGATCCTGCACAAGCGCGGCCGCATCCACTTCGACGACCTGCACGGCGAGCAGAAGTACTCGCGCACCGGCTACTACGCGCAGTCGAAGCTGGCGAACGTGGTGTTCGGGCTGGAACTGCACCGCCGGTTACGGGCCAACGGGTTCGCGGTGGCGAGTGTGCTGGCGCACCCGGGATACGCGGCGACGAACCTGCAGTCCACCGGCCCGACCGGGGTGGCCAAGCTCGCGATGAAGGTGTCCAACCGGCTGATCGCGCAGGACGCGGCGATGGGCGCGCTGCCACAGCTCTACGCGGCGACCGCCGAGGACGTGGACAGCGGGCAGTTCATCGGACCGAACGGGCGGCGCGAGCAGAAGGGCTACCCGACGCTGGTGGAGCCGGTGGAGTCGGCGCGCGACCGGGAACTGGCGAAGCGGCTGTGGGACGCGAGCGAGGAGCTGACCGGGATCACGTTCGACCTCGCCGCGCGCTGAGTCCGCGCCCGCCATCTCCTCGGCTGGGGCACTGTCCAGAAGCGACAATCCTGCGATGTCCGGCACATCGGCTGTGGGCGCCACTTGAACGGCCGTTAACCTCTGGCCCGGGCAGACCGTGCGAAGGCGCGCGGGCGCGGCGAAGGGAACCGGACATGCAGATCGTCGGGAGCGCGGCCATCGTCACCGGGGGCGCGTCCGGCCTCGGTGGCGCGACCGCACAGGCGTTGGCCGCCAAGGGATCGACCGTGTTCGCGCTCGACCTGCCCGCAGCCATCGAGCATGCCCCCAAGGTTGACGGCGTGACCTACATAGGCACCGACGTGACCGACCCCGACCAGGTCCAGGCCGCCGTGGACCAGGCGGCCGGGACCGGGAAACCGCTGCGGGTCGTGGTCAACTGTGCCGGGATCGGGCCGTCCGCGCGGATCCTGTCCAAGAAGGGCACACACGACCTGAAGCTGTTCCGCAAGGTCATCGAGGTCAACCTGATCGGCACGTTCACCGTCGTCACCCTCGCCGCTGCCGCCATCGCGAAGACGGACACGCTCGACCACGGGCAGCGCGGGGTCATCATCAACACCGCCTCGATCGCCGCGTTCGACGGACAGATCGGCCAGGTGGCCTACGCCGCGTCCAAGGGCGGGGTCGTCGGCCTCAATCTGCCTGCCGCGCGTGACCTGGCGAGCTCCGGTATCCGGGTGCTGACGATCGCGCCGGGGATCATCGACACGCCGATGCTGGCGACGGTCAGCGACGAGTTCCGGGCCACGCTGGCCGAGGGGGTGCCGTTCCCGAAGCGGCTGGGCAAGCCTGCGGAGTTCGCGAACCTGGCGCTCTCGATCATCGACCAGGACTACCTCAACGGCGAGGTGATCCGGCTCGACGGCTCGCTGCGCATGGCGCCGAGGTAGGCCCGCACCTCGTCTAGTTGGGACCGGACGCCCTGCATGAAGCTGCCCGCGCTGTGCAGGGCCTGGTTGAACTGCTCGACCTCTTCGGCCGAGGCGTTGGTGAACATCAGCAGCTCGGTCAGCTCCAGCCTGCGGTTGACCGAACCGACCGCGCCGCGCCAGTTGTGCAGCAGGTCGATCAGGTCGCCGTCGCGGCGGGGGCTGAGGGCGCCGGAGGCGAACGCGGCGTCCACAGCGGACTGGAACAGCCGCGGGTAGATTTTCCGCCCGGACGCCGCGGACTCGCTGAAAGCCTTGCCGTCCAACAGTTCCCGGTTGCGGGCCAACTCGGTCTCGATCGAGTCGATGGCCTGCTGGCGGCGCTCGCGCTGCGCGGCCCAGCGTTCGGCGAAGATGCCGGTGATGCCCGCGAGCAGGGCGAGGGTGTTGACCGCGGGCTCCCAGCGCTCGCCCGCGTCGGACACCACGAACCAGCTCACGCCGAGCACCAGCGCCACCGCGAGAGCACCGAAGGTCGCGATCGTGATCCCGATCCGGGTCATCGGGTCAGGTCGCCCAGATCTCGTCCGCGCGGGTCTTCTCCCGCGGCTGCGGAACCGGGGCCTGCTCGCCCGGCGCCATCAGCACCAGGTCCATGCCGAACCCGTGCGCGGACCGGGGCACCTGGAAGTCCGAGTGCGTCCCGATGATCTTGCGCATGCCGACCTCGCCGACCAGGGCGTCGATCGCCTTCCGCTCGTACTTGCGGGTCAGGTACAGCCGAACCGTGTCCCGGTCGGGAAACGGGACGCGGGTGCGGTCGGGCAGCATCATCTGGATGTCGCCGCCGGTCTGGTTCTGGTAGACGACCTTGACCCGCAGCGCGCGGGTGCCCTCGACGGCACCGCGGAAGATCACCGAGTCCATGTTGATCGTCAGGTCCGTGTTGTGCAGCAACGCGCTGGTGACGAACTCGCGGTAGGCCCGGCTGCGCGAGTACTCCTCCACCGCCTCCTGGGCCAGGTCGTCGGACACGGCGTCGGTCGTGGCGACCTCCAGCAGGAACCGGTCCTGCGGGCGGACCAGCTTCGTCAACCCGGCCAGCAGCGCGGTGTCGTTGTCGAAGTTGGCCATGGTGTTGCCCAGCAGCGAGTACAGGATCGGCTCGTCACCGACGAGGCGGTGGAGCAGGACCGTCAACTCCGACAGGTTCTCCGCGATCGAGAAGTCGAGCTGAACCGGGACGACCTGGTGGCCGGGCAGCCGCACGCCGCGGGTGGACTCCTGGGTGCCGAGGCGCAGCATCTCGGAACTCATGTCGACCGGCAGGTAGAACATGTCCGGGTTGCGCACGATCAGGTTCTCGACGATCTGCCGGTCCTTGTGACCCGTGCCGACGCCGAAGCTGACGTAGTGGCACGGCAGGTCGTCCAACTTGCCGCGGACCCGGCGCCAGCGGCGGGTGAACGACTCCAGGCTCTGCTTCATCACCAGGTAGAACGGATCGGCGCAGGCGTGCGCCCAGGCGATGCTCGGGCCGATGCCCCAGTAGGAGTAGCCCGAGGTGATCTGCTTGCCGTCGCCCGTCGGCGATGGTTTGCCGCGTAGATCCCCGGTGAGAGCGGCCAGCTTGCTCGACTGGTCCTCGCCGACCAGGACGAGTGACCAGGCGAAATCGGACTCGTCGATGGCTTTGGCGAGATCGCCGACCAGACGCTGCTCTCCGGCGGTCATCGGGTCGGCCTCCCACAGTGATTCAGTGACAACCCGACCAGCCTACCGACCGCACTCGACCGGGGACCCAGCGTTTCAGTGACCTCGGTCTATCCACTCCCGCAGGTTCGGCGCCTCGGCGCCGATCGAGGTCGAGTCGCCGTGGCCAGTGTGCACCAAGGTTTCCGGCGGCAGCGTGAGCAGCCGATCGGAGATCGACTCGATGATCGTCGGGAAGTCGCTGAACGAGCGGCCGGTGGCGCCCGGGCCGCCGTGGAACAGGGTGTCGCCGCTGAACACGGCACCCAGTTGCGGCACGTAGAGGCACACCGCGCCGGGCGCGTGGCCGGGCGTGTGCAGCACGCTCAGCAGCACACCGGCGACCTCGATGGTGTCGCCGTCGGCCAGCGGCTCGAAGTCGGCGTCCGGGTAGACCCGGCGCCACAGTTCCTCGTCGTCGGGGTGCAGCATCACCAGTGCGTCGGTGGCCTCGGCCAGGTCGGCCGCGGCGTTGATGTGGTCGTCGTGCGCGTGGGTGCAGATGATCGCGCGGACGCGCCGGTCGCCGACCGCGGCGAGGATCTCGTCGGCGTCGTGCGCGGCGTCGATCACCACGACTTCGGTGTCGTCGCCGACGATCCACACGTTGTTGTCGACCTCCCAGGTGCCACCGTCGAGGCTGAACGTGCCGGAGGTGACGACGTGGTCGATGCGTGCGGTCATCAGAAAACCACCACGGAGCGCAGCACCTCGCCGTGGTGCATGCGCTCGAACGCCTGCTCCACGCCGTCGAGCGCGATGGTGTCGGAGACGAACGCGTCGAGGTCGAGGCGGCCCTGGCGGTAGAGGTCGACCAGGTACGGGAAGTCGCGCGAGGGCAGGCAGTCGCCGTACCAGCTCGACTTGAGCGAGCCGCCGCGGCCGAAGAAGTCGATCAGCGGCATCTCGATCTTCATGTCCGGCGTCGGGACGCCGACGAGCACGACCGTGCCCGCGAGGTCGCGCGCGTAGAACGCCTGCTTCCAGGTCTCCGGGCGGCCGACGGCGTCGATCACCACGTCGGCGCCGAAGCCGCCGGTGAGATCCTGGATCGCGGTGACCGGGTCGCCCGCCTTCGCGTTGACCGTGTGCGTCGCGCCGATTCCCTTGGCCCAGGCCAACTTCCGGTCGTCGACGTCGACCGCGATGATCGTGGTGGCGCCCGCGAGCTTGGCCCCCGCGATGGCCGCGTCGCCGACGCCGCCGCAGCCGATCACCGCGACGGAGTCGCCGCGGGACACGCCGCCGGTGTTGATCGCCGCGCCGAGACCGGCCATGACGCCGCAGCCGAGCAGGCCGACCGCGGTCGGCGACGCGGCTGGATCGACCTTCGTGCACTGTCCACTGTGGACAAGGGTCTTCTCGGCGAACGCGCCGATGCCGAGCGCGGGCGAGAGCGCGGTGCCGTCCGTAAGGGTCATCGGTTGGGCCGCGTTGTGCGTGTCGAAGCAGTACCAGGGCTTGCCCTTGAGACAGGCGCGACACCGGCCGCACACCGCGCGCCAGTTGAGGATGACGAAGTCGCCCGGCTCGACATCGGTGACGCCATCGCCCACCGACTCCACGATCCCCGCGGCCTCGTGGCCGAGCAGGAACGGGAACTCGTCGTTGATGCCGCCCTCGCGGTAGTGCAGGTCCGTGTGGCACACGCCGCACGACTGCACCATGACCACGGCCTCACCCGGTCCCGGGTCGGGAACCACGATCGTCTCGACCGTGACCGGTTCGCCCTTGGCGCGCGCGACGACGCCACGTACCTGCTGTGCCATCAATACTCCTCGATGAGATCGGCTTGCCGCTCAACCGTATTCGAGGTCATATGCGCATGCGACTGCCCGACGGGCTCAGATATCGCCGACGTACGGAATGTCGTCGACGGCCGGGGACGACATCCACCCGCGCAGCGCGGCCGTGGCCCGCACGTCGTCCTCGTTGTACTCCAGCAGGCGCCTGCGCTGGGTCGGGTCGGGCTCGCCGCCGCCCAGCCCGACCGCGTCGCGGTACCAGCGCATCGAGTTCTCCCCGCCCGCCTCCGGGTCGCGCCACTTGAACCCCGCGACCGGGGCGATCGTCTTGAGCCCCTTGCCGTGGGAGCACAGGAAATACTCGCGGACGCTGCCGAACAGGTCGAACCACTCGTCGGACTCGATGAAGCCGAGCACCTGCCTGCGGCTGGGGATGCCCGGCCTGCCCGCGAACCGCTTGACCGACGACAGCAGCCAGCGGTTCTCGGCCAACTCGTTGTAGCAGTAGGCGCGAAAGCTCAGGCCGCGCTCGGCGGCGGCGCGGCGCACCGCGGTGAGCCACTGCCAGAACTCGGCGAACGAGCGGGCCTCGTCGTCGGTGGGCAGCGGCTCCCAGCTCGCGAACGCGCGGTAGCCCGGGGGTTCGCCGACGTCCGCGCCGGACAGCAGCACGCCCCACAGGTACGCGCCCGCGTCGCCGAAGCTCTCCATATCGACGTCGACCTCGACGTCGGCGCGCGGCACGTCGATCCGCTCGGTGCGCCGGACGACGGTCAGGTCGGCCAGCCAGGCCCGCGCCAGACCGACGGCGTCGTCCACCGGCATGCCCACCAGCGGCGGAACCGCCGGGGCCGCCGGGTCGAGCGTGGCCAGCACGTCGACCGTGCGCACGCCCGCGGCACGCAGCAGGCCCGCGTCCTCGCCGCGCACGACCAGGCTGACGTCGCGGGCGGCCAGCAGGTCGGCCTCGCACACCGGCCACCACGGGCAGCCGCGGCACTCCACGATGCGGGACGGCTCGGCCAGCGGATCGGCGCCTGTCGCCGCGGCGTCGGCCACGGCCAGCCGGTCGGCGAAGCGCGCGTCGTACTCGGCGAGCGCGGTGCGGGCGCCCGGCCAGGTCGGCAGCTCCAGGTCGTGCCAGACGACCACGTCGCCCTCCAGGCCGACGACCCCGGCCAGCGCGTGCCGCTCGTCGGCGTGCCCCGCGGCCTGCAGCAGCCTGCGGGTGTGCGCGAGGCGGAGTTGGTCGCGCGGCTGCGGGCGGACCTTGCGGGTCTGGTCGGTGTCGCCGCCGACGTCGGCCAGCTCCGCCAGCGGCGACGTGCGGGCGCCCGTGCCCGGGTCGGTGACCTTGTGTCGGACGACCAAGACCGGCACGTAGCCGCCCGGCGTGCGGACCAGCAGGTCGATCGCGCCGCGCCTGCCGCCGCCGGAGTCGCGGGGGAGTTGGGCGGCCCAGATGAACCGGGCGCCCGCCTCGATCGCGGCGAGGGTGGCCGCCTCCCGCGCGGCGCCGCGCACGCCGGGCCCGAACGGGATCTCGGTCCAGTCGGCGCCGAACCGCTCGGCGAGGATGTCCGCGATGGCCCGTCGATGGCTGCCCGCGTCGGCTTTGCGCAGCTCGGCGGTGGGGTCGGGGGCGCCGCGCACGGTGTCGCGCATGGTCGGGTCGTGCTCCAGGTGGACACGGCGCCTGCAGCGGCTCACCACGCCCGCGTCAAGGAGCACCGTCGTCGTCACACAGTGCAGCTTAGTTGCGCCGGGCGACAAACCCGGCGGGACCGTCCGACCGGCGGAGCCGACGTGCCTGCGGCGATCACCGCCAGTAGGTTCATACCGACGAGCGGGAGGCTTGGGATGGCGCGGAAGAAAGCCATGGGCACGCCGAGGTTCACACCGGGCAAGGCGCGCAACGCGATCGCGATCGCCAAGGTGCTCGGGCCGGTGGTGGTGCCGGTCGTGACGCCGTACGTGGTGCAGGGCGCGGCCGCGGTACGCGAGCGGTGGGATCGGCGCAAGGCGCGCAGGCTGGGCGTTTCCGTGGCCGACCTCGGCCAGTACACCGGCCGGGGCGGCGCGCTGCACGCGCGGATCTCCGGGGCGGCGAGCGGGGTGGCCGAGCTGCGCGCCAAGGCGTCGGCCGACGATCTCGCGTTCGCCGACGCGGCGGAGAGCACGCTGCACCAGCTCGCCGCCGCCGTGCGGGCCGCGGAGCGGATGCCCACCCCGCGCCGCCGGGCCGCCCATCGGGCTGTCGGCGTCGAGTTGGACCGCATCGAGGAGCGGCTGCTCAAGGCGCTCGGCGTCTGATCCGGGCGGGTGGGCTGGGTCACTGGACACAGCCGAATACCCTGGGGAGCTGTGACCCCCAGTCGAGTGACACCGCCGCGCGCGTTCCGCGTGCAGCGCGGGTGTCTGCTCGGCTTGTCGTCGGCCGCGCTGGCCGTCGCCGCGCACGGCATGGCGGGCGGCGGCGTGCCGGACACGGCGGTGACTGTGGTGCTCACCGTGCTGGTCGGTTGGGCGGGCACGGCCGTCGCCGACCGGCGCCACGACACCTGGTCGATGCTGACGCTGCTCGGTGTGAGCCAGCTCAGCCTGCACGTCCTGCTCACCGACATCGCCTCGACCCACCCCGGCCACGGCGCCGGGGCCGCGGTGGACGGCGACCTGATGCTGGTCACGCACGTGCTCGCGACTGTGCTCACGGCCGTCCTGCTGACCAAGGCGTCGGTCGCGCTTGGCGTGCTCGCCTCGGCGCTCACCGGGCTGGTCCGCGCGCTGGTGTGGACTCCTGTGCCGGTCGCCACGACGCCGCGGCCCGCGCCGGTCGAGGTTTTCCGCGGGCATCTGCTCGCGGTCGTGTTCCGCCAGGTCTGCGGCAGGCGTGGTCCCCCGCTCGGCTCCTGAACCCCGCGTCATCCCCATCACGAGCCCGGATCGGCTCGTCCTTTCGCGTACTTCAGGAGATAAACCACTATGTCGACAAATCGTTTTGTAGCACGAGCCGGTGTCGTGCTCACGGCGGCCGGGATCGCCGTGCTGTCCGGCGGCGGCATCGCGTCCGCGCACGTCACCGCCAAGGTCATCGGCGAGACCGCCACCCAGGGCGGCTATACCAAGATCACCTTCCGGGTGCCGAACGAGGACAGCGCGGCGGGCACCGTCAAGCTGGAGATCAAGCTGCCCGCCGAGTACCCGCTGACCTCCGTGCGGACCAAGCCCACGCCGGGCTGGACCGCGCAGATCACCAAGGCCAAGCTGGACAAGCCGGTCACCTCGCACGGCGCGGAGATCACCGAGGCGGTCAGCACCGTCGTCTGGACCGCCGCGCCCGGCACCCGGATCGGCCCCGGCGAGTTCGGCGAGTTCGAGGTGTCCGCGGGCAGGCTGCCGGAGAACACCGACAAGCTGGTCATCCCGGCGATCCAGACCTACGACAGCGGCAAGGTCGTGGCCTGGGATGCCCCGCCGCCCGCCGAGGGCGCCGCGGAGCCGGAGCGGCCCGCCCCGGTGATCGCGCTGGCCAAGGCGGCCGAGGGCGGCGACCACCACGTCACGGCCGTTGCCCCGGCAGGCAACGACACCGGCACGGGCCAAACCGTGGCCGCGTCGACCGAGGACGGCACCGCCCGCTGGCTGGGCGGCGCGGGCCTGGCGGTCGGCGCGCTCGGGCTCGGCCTCGGCGCGGGCGCCACGCTGCGCGCCCGGCGGACCGTCGCGGCGGCGAAGGCGGGCGAGTAACCGATGCGGAACCTCGGCCAGGCCGCCGCCGCGATCGCGGTGGCCCTGTTCGCCCTGATCGGGCTGGCCACACCCGCGCTCGCGCACAATCAGCTTGTCAGCAGCAATCCGGCGGACAAGGCGTCGATGGCCGCGGGCCCGAAAACGATCGAGCTGACGTTCGACCAGCCGGTGCAGGCCGGTGCGAACCTCAACTCGATCGTCGTGGTCGGGCCGCGGGGCGGCGACCAGTGGCAGGACGGGAAGGTGACCGTGCGCAGCAACGTCGTCACCGTGCCGGTGCGCGAACTCGGCCCGGCCGGGGACTACCGCGTCGGCTACCGCATCCTGTCAGCCGACGGACACCCCGTGACCGGCGAGCTCAAGTTCACCCTGACCGCGGCGGGCAACGGCACACCGGCACCCGCCGAGGCCGAGCAGGCGGTCCCCGACGCGGGGGCAGCCGACAGCGGCGGCTTGCCGACGTGGGTGTGGATAGCGGGCGCGGTCGTGCTGCTCGGCGCGGGCGTGTTCTTCGCGATGCGAGTCGGCGAAGGAGCGACGAAGTGAGTGAGACCCGGACCACCACGACCCGGCACCAGTACCACCTCGCGACGGTTCTGGTCGTGGCGTCGATCGTCGGGGTGCTCGTCGGCCTGGCGATCATCGCGACCGAACCGATCCCGGGGCTGCCTGCGCCGGACGCGGTGGTCCGGGTCGGCCTCCCGATCGTCCGCGTGCTGCTCGACATGGCCGCGGTCGTGACGGTCGGGCTGTGCCTGCTACCGCTGCTCATCGGGTTCGACCGGCCGAAACTGGCCGAGCCGATCCTCGCGGGCGCCCGGCGGGTGGCCATGTCGAGCGCGCTGGTGTGGACGGTGACGGCGCTGGTCGCGCTGGTGCTGCAGACCGCGGAGTTGCGGCCCGAGCAGGACGTCTCCCCCGGCGCGGTCTTCGACTACATCGGCACGGTCGGCGCGGGGCGGGCGCTGATGTTCGTGGCGGTGTTCGCGCTGCTCTCGTTCGCGCTGTCGCTGTGGGCGGTGCGGGTCGGCGAGGCGGTGCCCGCCGAACTGCGTGCGGCGGTGGCCTTGTTCGCGCTGCTGCCGCTGCCGGTCACCGGGCATGCCACGAACTGGCGCTGGCACGACTTCACGATGATCTCGATGGAACTGCACGTGATGAGCGCCGCCGCGTGGACCGGCGGGCTCGGCGCGGTGGTCGTGCTGCTCGCGGCGAACCGGACGCTGCTCGCGCAGGCACTGCCCCGGTTCTCCAAGCTGGCCACGCTCTGCCTGGTCGTGGTCACCGCGACCGGGATGTTCAACGCGCTGGTGGAGCTGGCGGTGAGCCCGGGCGGCACCCTGCTCGACGGGCTGTTCGGCAGCGGTTACGGCGCGCTGGTGGTGCTCAAGACCACCTGCCTGGTGGCGCTGGCCGCGCTTGGCGCGAACATCAGGTGGCGGCTGATGCCGGGCATCGTCGCGCACAAGCGCACGGCGCTGCTCGGCTGGGCGGGCCTGGAGCTGGCGGTGATGGGGCTGGCGTTCGGCTTCGCCGTGGTGCTGACCCGTGCTCCGGTGAGCTGACTTGTCCACACCTGTGGATGGTTATCCACAGGTATCTGTGGATAACTCGCGTTCGCCGACGTGAGGAGCCGTTCATCGGTCGGCGGACACCGCGGGCAAGCCTTCGGCGGACCGGGAACCCGGAATGGACGCAACGGCGAGTGGTCAGTCCTGTTCGGTGAGATGCGCCGCGGAGGGCCGCATCCGACGCAGTTCGGCGAGCTGGCCGGTGGCAAACCTGCCCCGGCGCTCCAGTTCGCGCTTGCCGATCCAACCCTGCGCGTAGTGCCGATACGCCTGCGCGAGCAGCACCAACTCGGCCAGATAGTCGGCGCCGCGCCTGCGGCTGGCCTCGGGCAGGCGGCTGACCAGCGCGAGATGGCTCGCGACCACCTCGTCGAGCACGTGGGCGGCCGCGAGGGCACGTCGGGCCCGCCTGCCCACCAACAAACCGATCACCGAACCCCCGACCACCGAGAGTAGAGCGGGCGGTGGAAAAAGACGCCCACCACCCTGTTGCCAGTGCTTCGTTCACAGTGCGCACACCGTTACCCCCGAGAACACCGCCAATAGGCTGAAAGACCGGCCTCAGGTATAGCGGGACCACTGGGCGTCGTCGTCGCCGGAGCGGAAGTCGCGGAGGCGTCTGAGCAGCTCAGGCCGCACTTCCGGGCTGCTGTTCATGATCGGCAGCACGCTGGTGATCAGTTTGAGTTCGCGGACCTCGCGCAGCACCGGAAACCCAGCCCATCGGGTGACATCGAAGCCGTAGCCCTCGACCAGTTCGGCGTACAGCGCGGCCGGTTCGCCGAATCTACGCACACCGACGGCGAGCGGCGTCAGATCCCATTCCGGCGGGCCGACGCAGCTTGAGTCGAAGTCGCACAGCAGCGGGCCGTCGGGCGCCGGGATGAGGTTGCCCAGGTGCGCGTCGCCGTGCACGAAACCGGGCGCCAGCACGTAGTCGAGCCGCGCCAACTGCTCGGCGACCTGGTCACAGCGGTCGCGCAGGAACGACAACTCGTCGCCGTCGAGCCCCTCGGCCTCGCCGATCCGACGCCGCACGTCGTCGAGCGGGTCCCACTCGGGCAGCCCGTCGAGCGGCGGGGACAGCGGGTGGACGATGCGCAGCAGGCGGGCCAGATCGGCGGGGCGGGGCCTGCGGTCGAACGGCGGCACGGCGTCCCAGACGGTGGCCGCGTAGTCGCCGACCAGCACCGGCTGGCTGATCCCCGCGGCCAGGCGTACGGCGGGCACGTCGTGCTCGGCGAACCAGGTGGCCACCTGGACCACCTTGCGCACCCGGTGCCGCAGCGCGCGCGAGCCCACGATCCGCACCACGAGCGGCGCGGACGCGAGCTGGTAGACCGCGTTGTTGGTGAACCGGAGCAGCCGCGCGCCGTGCGGGTCAAGGTCCATCTCGGCACACACGGCGGCCAGCGCCGAGCGCAGCTTGTCCCTGGTGAACAGGCCGTCGGTGGGCACCGTGGCCGGTCAAGCCACGTTGAGATTGGTGATCTGGTCGGCGAGATCGCGCGCATCGGCGTTGTTGCGGCGCTTGTTCGCTTCGAGCAGCAGCGGCTTGAGCCTGTCCTTGACCCGGCTGGACTTGAGGCTCTCGGCCAACTCGACCGCACCCCGCCCGATCCGCGCACCGTGGTCGATGTCGCCTTCGAGCAGGTGGTTCGTGGCCAGGGCACCCAGGTTGAACGCCTTGCTCCTGGTCATCTCGTCGCCGTAGGAGTCGATCGCCTTGGACAGCGCCGGGATCGCGAACTTCGTGTGGGTCGGGTCGACGGTCTGCGCCAGCACCGTGTGCACGGTGCCGATCATGGCGTACACGTCGGTCTCGTTGAAGAACTTGACCCAGTCCTCGGCCTCATCGGTGTTGGCCCTGGCGAACTCGTCGCGGGTGCGGCCGATGAGCTTCATCGTCTGTTCCTTGTGGCCCATCAGCGCGTACGCCCACGCCTGGTTCGCGCAGATCACCGCGACGGCGAGCTCCGAACCGGACTCCTGGGCGGCGATCTGGCCGAGCTGGAACATCTTCAGCGCGTCGTCCGGGGACTCCTTGTGCAGGTAGACCCGGCCCATGCGGTACAGGATGTTCGCCACCAGCGGCTCGCTCTTGCCCGCCTTGGCCAGCTCCAGCGCCTTGCCGAAGTGGTTGCGGGCGGAGTCGGTCAGTCCGATGTCGAACGACGTCCAGCCCGCCAGGTTGTGCAGGTCCGCCAACGCTACGTGCAGCCGCTGTTTCACGTGGTCAGGGCCGGAGGCCCCGAGCATCTGCTGACCCCAGGACAGTTGCGCCACGACCGCGTCGCGGCAGAAACCACCGCCGTACTGGTAATCCAGCGACCGCAGCGCTCTGGTGGCGGCTTCCACCTGGCGCACGTCGGTCATCCCGATCCGCCCGGGCGCGGGGGTCTGGACGGGGCTCGCGACCCACGACCCGGAGCTGGTGCCCAGCACGTTCGCGCCCACCGTGACGGCGGCCGCGTGTGCCAGGAACTCCCGACGCTTCACCTCTTCGCTCTCCTCAGGCTGCGAGGCCTCGCGCGTTATCGCGACACGTATCGCCGTGACTTCGTCGTAGGCGAGGCCCATGTATCCCCTTGGGACACCCAGTCCGTCGGCGATCCGCGCGAGCACGTCGTAGGCCATCACCTGACGACCCTTGAGGATCTCCGACACCTCGGACTGCGATTGGCCTGTCATCGCCGCTATCTGGCGTTGTGAGACACCAGTGCGACGAAGCAGCCGATACACGGAACTGACCTCCCGCGCGGCAAGCGCGGCCCGCATCTCGGTCTCCTCCCACGTGTCCGACTTGATGGGAGAACCCGAAGATCCGAGTGAGTTCATTCCGCCCCCTCACAGTCCGCTGGGCGTCAAACGCAGAGTAAGCGCACTTCACAAGCCGCGAGAAGTGCGGATCGGCGAACCTGATCGGCCCGACCGAAGTTCGTCGACCGCTTAACGTAGGACGGCCGCCGATCGGCGCTATGACGCTCCAATCTCGTTCAACGAGGATCAATGTAGTTCGTTGTAAGCGTACGAGCACGGAGGGAAACGACAGCCGTGGAACTGCTCCGGTCGGCACCGACACCGGGCGCCAGCGCGCCCAACCGCCGCGAGGAGCACGCCCATCTGCTGCGCGACGAGCTCCACGGTTCCGTGGGTGGCCGCCGAGTCTGGCGGGTCAGTTGCGGCGACGTGATCAATCGCGACCGGTGCCTCACGGTGCTCGTGGAAAAGGACAAGGTGGTCCTCGTCGGACCGCCCGGCGAGACCGCGGTGCTGACAGCGGGCCAACTGGGCCAGTTGCGGATCGCACTGAGAGAAGCCGCCGAACAGGCGGAAAGGTGACGGTGACGTTGAGGTGGACGAGATACTCGGTCAAGTCCTGCGCAGCGCCGTATGGGAGCGCCTCGACATGCTCTCCGAGCTGGCCAACCGTGCTGATGCGCCGTCGCTGCTGTCCGTCGCGCGGTCGGAACTGCCCCGCCTGACCGAAGGCTGGCGGTCGATGCTGTCCGCGCACGAGCCTGACGACCGGGGCAACTGCCCGGTCTGCTCGTCGCGGTGGCGTCAGCAGAAGGCCCCGTGCTCGGTCTGGCGCGCGGCCTACGAGCACCTGGTGGCCGGTGGCCTGGCACCACAACCGACGACGGCGCGCCACGCGCTCGACGGGAACCCGGTTAGCCCGGTCCGTCGAATCGCTGCGGGCGCCCGCTGACAGGCGCTCGGGACTCCGCCGTTCCCCCGGACGCACGCGGAGGCCCGGACGCCGACTGACTGGTGGTCCGGTTCATCTCTCCCCCCGAACGGATGAACCGGCCGCCAGTCGCCTAGGTGTTTCATGTTCGCGGACCCGCCACGGAAGTGGCCCATAAGCTCCGCGGGCCGGTGTTGTTGTACCTCCCCCGACCAGCACCGGTCCGCGGTTCCATGTGTTGGGGCGGCTACTCGTGGGTAGTTTGTGAAAGTTGTTCCAGAAAGTACTGTGCGAGCATTTCGGGGCTCTGCCTCAGTCGTTGAACGGGCAGGATGGACGTCAGCGACCAGGAGGAGACGCAGTGGCCAGCCCAACCCCACTCCGCCGACAGCCCGTACAGCAGCGCAGCGCCAAGCGCGTGCAGAAGATGCTCGAAGCCTGTGCGCAGTTAGTCGACGAGCTGGGCTACGACGGGGTCACCACCACGCTGATCGCTGAGCGGGCCGGGGTCGCGGTGGGGTCGCTCTACCAGTTCTTCCCCGATAAGCGAGCCGTCGTGCAGGCGTTGACGCAGCGCAACCTCGACTTCTTCATGGCCGAGATCGGCCGCAAGCTCGACGAGGCCCACCTGGAGCACTGGTGGGACGGCGCGGACGTCGTCTTCGACATCTACGTGCGGATGTACCGCGAGGTGCCGGGCTTCCGGCGCATCCGCTTCGGCGACGTGGTGGACCTGCGGCTCATCGATGAGGACCGCGACAACAACACCGTCATCGCCGACGGCATGGCCGTGTTCCTCGCCGAGCGGTTCCAGATCCCCTTCGACGAGATCCGGCTGCCGGTGGCGGTCGCCAACGAGATCGCCGACGGCATCCTCAACCTGGCGTTCCGCCGCGGGCTGTTCCCCGAGGAGACGGTCATCGCGGAGGCCAAGACGGTCGTGCGCGGGTACCTGTCCGGCAAGATGGGGTCGTCGCGCTAGCCGAAGCTGTGGCCCTCGCCGCGGTAGGTGGGCACGGCGCGGGCCACGCGGTCGCCCTCGATCACGTGGTACTCGGCGAAGCGCTCGGCCAGCTCCCCGGCCTTGGCGTGCCGCAGCCACACCCGGTCCCCGACCCGCAGCGTGTCCGCCGCCGCGCCGCTCACCGGCGTCTGCACCTCGCCCGCGCCCTCCGTGGCCAGGAGCTTGAGCCCCTCGGGCAGGTACGGCCGGGGCAACCGCGCGCCGTTCGCCGGGCCGGACGCCAGGTAGCCGCCGCCGAGCAGCGTCGCGACGCCCGGGCCGGGCCTGCGCACCACCGGCACGGCGTAGAGCACGGCGGGCTGCGGGGTGAAGCTGCGGTAGTTGTCGAACAGCGTCGGACCGATCAGACCCGAGCCCGCCGCGATCTCGGTGACCGAGGGGTCGGCGCGGGTGACCTCGATGCTGCCGGTGCCGCCGCCGTTGACGAATTCGAGCTGCCGCACAGCCGTCACCGCGCGCACGACCTCGCCGCGCCTGCGGACCAGCTCGCGCGCCGAGCGGCGCTGCATCCAGCGGCGCAGCAGGCCGAGCAGCGGGTAGCCCACCGGGTCGTCGCCGAGACCGGCGATCTGACCCTCGTAGCCCATGACGCCGACCAGGTCGAATCCCGGCCGGACCAGCACGGCCTTCGCCAGCTCCCGAGCCTGCTCCGAGGTGAACACGGGCGAGCGGTGGGTGCCGACGTGCACCTTGCGGTCGCCGAACAGCGGCCGCCAGGACACGTCGAGTTCGAGGCAGACCCGAATCGGCGGGTGGTCGGCGCCGAGCGCCGCGTCGACGAGGTCGAGGTGGGCGCCCGAGTCGATCACGATCGACACCGTGCGGCGGGCGTGTTCGTCAGCGGCCAACTCACGCAGCGCGGCGTGGTCGACGGTCGGGTATGCGACGAGGATGTCGGTGTCGGCGAGGTCGGTGTCCGCCCACGCTCTGGTCAGCCACAGCGCCTCGGGCAGCGCGTAGCTCAGCACGCCGGTGAACCCCGGCGTGCGCAGCGCCCGCTCCAGCAGGTACCGGCAGCGAACCGACTTGCTGGCGACCCGGATGGGCCTGCCCGCCGCCCGCCGGACGAGGTCTGCGGCGTTGTGGTCGAACGCGGCCAGGTCGACCACCGCCACCGGCGGGTCGAGGTGTTTGGTGGCGGCGTCGAGCCGGGTGCGCAGGAGCGTCAGTTGCACAATTCAACGGTACGACACCGCGCCTTGAAATGTGAAGTTGATTCACTTAACGTTTTCGATGTCCCGATAGTCTCGCCGGGAGGCCAGTCATGACCCGCACGCCCGCCGCTCCGCACGCAGCCTGGCGCAACTGGGCGGGCACCGAGTCCGCGGTGGCCGCCGAGGTCCGGCAGCCGCGCGATGTCACGGAGATCAGCAAGGCGGTCACCTGGGCGGCCGAGCACGGCACAACCGTGCGCACCCGGGGCAGCGGGCACTCGTTCAACGGGATCGCCGCCGCGCACGGCCTCGCACTCGACCTGGCCCGCTGGACCGGGATCGCGTCGGCCGACCTGGACACCGGCGAGGTCACCGTCCGCGCGGGCACGACGCTGGCCACCCTCAACGCCGACCTCGACCGGCTCGGCCTCGCCATGAGCAACCTCGGCGACATCGACACGCAGACGATCTCCGGGGCGATCTCCACCGGCACGCACGGCACGGGCGCGCGCCTCGGCGGGATCGCGACGCAGGTCGTCGGCCTGGAACTGGTGCTGGCGGACGGATCCGTCGTGTCCTGTTCAGACAGTGCGCGGCCGGACCTGTTCGCCGCCGCGCGGGTCGGCCTCGGTGCCCTCGGCGTGATCAGCGCGGTGACCCTGCGCACCGAGCCGTCGTTCGTGCTGGCCGCCGAGGAGCGGCCCGAGCCGCTGGACGAGGTGGTGGCCCGGCTCGACGAGTACTGCGCGGCGAACGACCACTTCGAGTTCTTCTGGTTTCCCTACGGGCAGCAGGCTCTCGTGAAGCGGAACAACCGGCTGCCCGCGGGCACGCCGCCGCGGCCGATGAGCCGGGCACGCGAGTTCTTCGAGTACGAGGTGGTCGAGAACGCCGCGTTCGGCGCGCTCTGCCGGGTGGGCCGCCGGGTGCCGAAACTGGTGCGGCCGTTGAACAAGATGTCCGGGTCGTTGATCTCGGGCCGCTCGTACAGCGATGTCTCGCACAAGGTTTTCGCGACCAAGCGCCGAGTCCGGTTCGTCGAGTGCGAGTACGCGATTCCGCGGGAGGCGGTGGGCGAGGTGCTTGCCGAGCTGCGGGTGCGGGTGCCCGCGCTGGCCGACCCGGTGATGTTCCCGGTCGAGGTGCGGGTGGCGGCGCGCGACGACATCTGGCTGTCGACGGCGTACGGGCGGGAGTCGGCGTACCTGGCGATCCACCAGTACGCGGGGATGCCCTACCGCGCGTATGTCGACCTGTTCGAGTCGGTGGTGGCCGCGGTCGGCGGGCGGCCGCACTGGGGCAAGGTGCACAACCTCGACGCGACGGCGTTGCGGGCGCGCTACCCGCGCTTCGACGACTTCCGCCGGGTGCGGTCCGAAGTGGACCCCGAGGGCCGGTTCGGCAATCCCTATCTGGACCGGGTGCTCGGCTCCGCCACCGCCTGAACCGCTTGCGCGACAAGGGTTTCACCGTCGACCAGGTCCAGCGTGAGCCCCGCGGTGCGCGGATCGTCGGCGAGCGCCAGCAGCACGGCGGCCACGTCGGCGCGGCTGACCGACCCGCGGTCGAGGGACGCGGCGAGCCGCACGCGTCCGGTCGGCAGGTCGTCGGTCAACCTGCCGGGGCGCAGGATTGTCCAATCGAGATCGCGGTCGCGCAGGTCGCGCTCGGCGGCGTCCTTGGCCCGCAGGTACGCGGCGAAGGTCTCGTCCATGTCCGGGTCGTCGGCGCGGTCGAGGCCCATGGCGCTGATCTGCAGGAAGCGCAGCACGCCGACCGTGCGGGCGGCGTCGGCGAGCAGTGCGGACGCCGCGCGGTCGACGGTGTCTTTGCGGGCGACGCTGCTGCCGGGCCCGGCACCCGCGGCGAACACCACGACATCGGCGCCACTCACCGCGGCGGCGACTTCGTCCACAGTGGCCTCTTCGAAGTCGAGGAGCGCGGCGTCGCCGCCGTGGGCGCGCACATCTTCGACGTGGTCCGGGTTGCGCACCAGGCCGACGACCGTGTCGCCGCGGTCGGCGGCGAGCCTGGTCAGCAGCAGCGCGATCTTGCCGTGACCGCCCGCGATGACGAGTCGCATCCCCGCGTCAGGCTCCCACGGCCGTTTCGAGGATCTGGTCGTAGGCGAGTTCGCTGACCCAGCGGTAGAGGGCGTCGACCTCGGGGTAGGCGCGGTCGGGCCTGCCGGGCAGGTCGAGGTCGACCTGGGCGTCCACGTCGGCGCTGACGACGGCCACGCCGTAGGCGCGGGCGCGGGGCAGGCAGTTGGCCAGGTAGTCGTGGGTCAGTACGGCGGAGGTGGGCAGCACCATCGCGGCGTCGCCGTAGCGCAGGAATGGCACGGCGTTGGCCAGCCCGGTACGCCAGTGCCGCGCGACGGCGATGGCGCCGACGATGCGCGCCGCGGGCTCCGGCACCCTGCCGGACAGTTCGGGCCACGCCCATGTCGCGACGCTCGCGCGGTCGGTGACGGGGTCTTGGCCAAGGCAGATCCGCTCGGCGTGCACGTCTGCCTTGAGGTCGGCGACGAGGCAGACCCGGCGGCCGAGCAGCGTCATCTCGGGTAGGACGGTGCCGGACCACCCGAGTGCCGCCACGGCCGCTGCGGCCAACTCCCGCACTGGGGCGGGCAGCTCGACCGGCGGGGTGAGCTGCGCAGGCAGCACCTTGAGGTTTTCCGAAACCGCCGTGCGCCCTGGGAAGCCGGTCACGAACTCCGCCCTTCTCTTCCACCGCCGCCTGCCGCATCAGATTGCGAGCCGATCGTGGGTGTCGATTGGTACATGTTCGGAGTACCAGGGAGTGCCAGGCGATTAAGAGGGTGTGAACACCTTCATGCGACCGACGGCCACATGCGATCGGTGACCGGTCGACGACCGGTAAACAGACTTATGCCCGACTGTGCTGCCGACCGGGTGAGCCACAAGCCAGACGGCCCCCACCCCCCTACCCACAGTTGCCCACCCCCCACCCACTCCCACCACCCACCCACTCCCGCCCGCACCCCCCCCGATGGCGCGCAGCGCCGAGCCACGCTGGATCGCGAGAGAACGCACCGTAGGGGTCCGGGGGGGCTCGGCCCCCCGGGTAGAGTGGACACGCAAAAACGGCGAGCGCTCTACGCGAGCACTCACCGTCCATTTGCGTGGGCGAGGGGGGAGTTGAACCCCCACGTCCTTTCGGACACACGGACCTGAACCGTGCGCGTCTGCCATTCCGCCACTCGCCCGAGTGGTGGTCCCTCAGTGGAACGTGCGAGAGCCTAGCACGGGTATTGAAGCCGGTTTGCACATACCCGTGTCCCACCTGGCGCGCCCGGATACGATCGGCGCAGGAGCACGCGTGGGAAGGAGGAGCCGTGGGTATCGGACAGCGGTTGAACCGCAAGCTTGAGGATGTCGTCGGCAACACCTTCGCGCGTGTCTTCGGTGGCAACGTGGTGCCCCAGGAAGTGGCGCAGGCGTTGCAGCGTGAAGGCGAGGACAACGTCCGTGAGCTGGCAGGCGGCAGGCAGTTGGCGCCCAACCACTACATAGTGCAACTGGGCCCGGCCGATCACCAGAACTTCGCGGGCGATGAAGACCGCATGAAAGCGCTGCTCGCGGACTGTGTGGCGGAACATCTCGCCGAGCACGGATGGGATACCTATGGTGACGTCGTAGTCTCCTTGGAGCGCTCCGACGCGCTGCACACCGGACAGTTCCGAACCCGCTCGTCCGTCGACCCCGACGTGAAGCCTCACGTCGGCGGTGCAGGCCAACAGGCAGGCAGACGGCAGGCACAACCCCGCAACGCAGGAGACCGATCCATGAGCCAGCCTCCCGGCTACGGCCAGCCGCCCGAGGGCGACCCGTACGGACAGCAGCAGTACGGGTACGGCCAGGGCCAGTACGGCAACGATCCCAACTACGGTCAGCAGGGCTACGGCCAGCAGCCGCAGCAAGGTGGTGGCTACGACCAGGGTTACGGCCAGCAGCAGGGCGGCTATGACCAGGGTTATGGCCAGCAACAGCAGCAGCCGGGCTACGACCAGGGCTATGGCCAGCAGCAGCCGGGTTACGGCCAGCAGCAAGGCTATGACCAGGGCTATGGCCAGCAGCAGGGCTACGACCAGGGTTACGGCCAGCAGCAGGGCTATGGCCAGCAGCAGGGCGGCTACGACCAGGGTTACGGCCAGCAGGGCTACGGGCAGGACCCGTACGGCCAGCAGGGCTACGCTCCGCCCGCGGTGCAGACCGGGCCCCGCCAGCTCGCGGCGAGCCTGCAGCTCGACGACGGTTCCAACCGCAACTACGCCCTCAAGCAGGGCGGCAATGTGGTGGGCCGTGGTCAGGACGCGGACTTCCGGCTGCCGGACACCGGCGTGTCGCGCAGGCATCTGGAGATCACCTGGGACGGTCAGAGCGCGACGCTCGCCGACCTGGGGTCGACGAACGGGACGACGGTGAACGGCACTCCGGTGCAGACGTGGCAGCTCGCGGACGGTGACGTGGTCCGCATCGGCCACTCGTCGCTGGTGTTCCGCACCCAGGGCTGAGCGGGCGATTCGCCCGGTGTGCGGTGGGCTGCGCCGGGCTGACCGGACCGGCGCGGCTCGCAAGGTTGCGCGAGTCGGGTCGGGGCAAGCAACGTTCGAGGTCGACCGGACGTCCTGAGGGCTGTCCAGGGTGCATAACCCGGGCAGTCCTCATTTCGAGTCGGATGCCGGGTAGAAGCGGGAGCGGTCACAACAAGTGCCAGAGTTGGTGATGCAGCTGACCAGAGCAGGGTTTCTCGCCCTGCTCTGGCTGTTCGTGCTGGCCGCGCTGCGGGTGGTCCGCTCGGACCTCTACGCCGCTTCCGGGCTTCGCGTGGCGATCCCCGGATTCCGCAGGTCGTCGGCGAACAAGGCGCGGGGCAAGGCGCCCAGACAGCTCGTGGTGACCCACGGGGCGCTGTCCGGGACGAGGATCTCGCTGGACGGGCGGCCGATCATGATCGGCCGGGCGGACGACTCCACCCTGGTGCTCGACGACGACTACGCCTCGACGCGGCACGCACGGATCTCGCTGCGCGGAACGGACTGGTACGTGGAAGATCTGGGCTCGACGAATGGCACGTATCTGGACCGAGCTAAGGTCACCGCACCCCTCCGGGTGCCACTAGGTGTCCCGATCCGCATCGGCAAGACGGTGATCGAGCTGCGCTCATGACCCTTGTTCTTCGTTACGCGGCCCGCAGCGACCGGGGCCTGGTGCGCTCCAACAACCAGGACTCCGTGTACGCGGGCCCCCGCCTGCTCTCCCTCGCCGACGGCATGGGTGGCCACGTCGCAGGCGAGGTGGCCAGCAAGGTCGTCATCGCCGCGCTCGCGCCGCTCGACGACGACGAGCCCGGTGAGGATCTGCTGGGCCAACTCCGTGAGGCCACTCTCGCGGGCAACGGCGCGATCGCCGAGCTGGTCGCCAGCGACCCCGACCTGGACGGGATGGGCACGACCCTGTCCGCGATCCTGTTCGCGGGGAACCGGCTCGGCCTGGTCCACGTCGGCGACTCGCGGGTCTACCTGCGGCGCAACGGCCAGTTCACCCAGATCACGCACGACGACACGTTCGTGCAGTCGCTGATCGATGAGGGCCGGATCACCGAGGACGAGGCCGCCACCCACCCGCAGCGGTCGCTGCTGCTCAAGGCGCTGACCGGGCACGAGGTGGAGCCGAGCCTGACGGTGCGGGAGGCCCGGCCGGGCGACCGCTACCTGCTCTGCTCGGACGGCCTCTCCGGCCCGGTGACCCAGGAGACGCTGAGTGAGGCCATCCAGATCCCGGACCCGCAGGCGTGCGCCGACCGGATGATCGAGCTGGCGCTCAAGAGCGGCGGCCCGGACAACGTCACGGTCATCGTGGCCGACGTGGTCGACGTCGACTACGGCGACAACAACCCGATCGTGGGCGGCGCCGCTGGCAACGGCTCCGACGAGACGCCCCCGCCGGACTCCCCCGCCTCACGGGCGGCCGGGATCACCTCGCCGCGGATCGAGCGGCCACGCGTCGAGCCGCCCGCGCCGCCGCCGCCGGACCCCAAGGTCAAGCGGCGCAAGCGGATCCGGCTGGTAGTCGCCGCGGTGCTCGTGCTGCTGCTGTTGGGCGCGGGTGCCGTCGCGGCCCGAATCTGGGTGAACAACCAGTATTTCGTCGGCGAGGGCGACGGCGGCGAGATCGCGATCTTCCAGGGCGTCCGGGGCAGCGTGCTCGGGCTCTCGCTCAACAGCCAGCTAGAGGGGTCCTGCGACCCCGCCGCCGCCGCGACGTGCGACCGGTTCTTCGTCGACGACCTTGAGGAGTTCGGCAAGGGCGAGGTGCGGGGCGGCAGCAACACCTTCGACAACCTGGTGGCCGCGCGGGAATTCGTCCGCGAGCTGCGGGTCAAGTTCGGCCTGCCCGACTGCCAACCGATCACCACCCAGCCGCCGACCACCCCGCCGACCACCAGCGTGCAGCCCGGGCAGCCCCCGGGCGGATCGGCGCAGCCGACCGAGTCGGTGCCCACGGCGCCGACGACGGTGGCGCAGCCCAGCGAGTCCACCTCGGCCACCAGCCAGATCCAGCCCGAGCCGGGTGTGAACTGCCGCAAGCCGCGCACCGAGGACAAGGGCGGCGGCTGATGGCTACTCCGGTCCAGGGCGCGGTTGGTCCGGCGGCCGGGCAGAGCAGCGTCGGCGCCGACGGTGCGGCGCCGACGCGTCGCGGCACCGAGTTACTCCTGCTCGGGTTCGCCGCGTTCGTGGTCTCCGGTGCGTTGATGCTGGTCGAGGCGAACCAAGAGCAGACGCTCTCGCTGCGGATCTTCTGGTACGGAGTGGCGTTCCTGGGGCTGTTCGGCGCGGCCCACATGGCGGTGCGCAAGTGGGCGCCGTACGCCGATCCGCTGATCCTGCCGTGTGTGGCGCTGCTCAACGGCCTCGGCCTGGTGATGATCTACCGGATCGACCTGGCGCTGACCGAGAAGGCGCTGCGGGCGGGCCGCGAGATCAACAACGACGTGCCCAAGCAGATCCTCTGGACCGCGATCGCGCTGGTGCTGTTCCTGGTCGTGCTGGTGGTGATCAAGGATCATCGGATGCTGACCAAGTACAGCTACACCTTCGGCCTGGTCGGCCTGTTCCTGCTGGCACTGCCCGCGTTCCTGCCGAGCTTCATCGCGCCGACGATCAACGGCGCGAAGATCTGGCTGAAAGTCGGGCCGTTCTCCCTGCAGCCGGGTGAGTTCGCGAAGATCCTGCTGCTGATCTTCTTCGCCGCGTTCCTGGTGTCCAAACGCGACCTGTTCATGGCCGCGGGCCGCCGCGTGCTCGGCGTCGACCTGCCGCGCGCCCGCGACCTGGGCCCGATCCTGTTCGCCTGGGCGATCTCGCTCGGCGTCCTGGTCTTCCAGAAGGACCTGGGCACCTCGCTGCTGTTCTTCGGCACGATCCTGGTGATGCTCTACGTCGCCACCGAGCGCGGGATCTGGGTGATCGTGGGCCTGGCGCTGTTCATCGGCGGCTGCCTGATCGCGTTCAAGCTGTTCACCCACGTGCAGCAGCGGGTGGCGAACTGGGTCGACCCGCTGGCCACCTACGCCGACATCGGCGGCGGCTACCAGATCGCGCAGGCCCTGTTCGGCCTCGGCACGGGCGGCGTCGGCGGCACGGGCCTCGGCGCGGGCCGCCCGGAGTTGGTGCCCCTGGCCAACACCGACTTCATCGCGGCGGCCATCGGCGAGGAGTTGGGCTTCATCGGCCTGGCCGCGCTGCTGATGGTCTACACCGTCCTCGCCCTGCGCGGCATGCGCAGCGCGCTCGCGGTCCGCGACACCTTCGGCAAACTGCTCGGCGGCGGCCTCTCGTTCCTGCTGGTGATGCAGGTGTTCGTGGTCGTCGGCGGGGTCACCAAGCTGATCCCGATGACCGGCATCACCGCGCCGTTCCTGTCCTACGGCGGTTCGTCGCTGCTGGCGAACTACATACTCGTGGCCCTGCTGCTGCGGATCTCCGACGCGGCGCGGCGGCCGCAGACCGGATCGCGGCCCCGCCCGGTCCCGCAGGCGCCGATCGCCGAGGCGCACACGGTGATGGTGGAGCGGCCGACATGAACACCCCGCTGCGCCGTGTCGGCCTGGCCATGCTCGGCATGATCGTCCTGCTGCTGGCCAACGCCACCTACATCCAGATCATCAAGGCCGACGACTACCGCAAGGACCCGCGCAACCAGCGCGTCCTGCTGGAGGAGTACTCCCGCGAGCGGGGCAAGATCCTCGCCCGCGGCGACGGCCAGGTGCAGGTACTGGCCACCGTGCAGCCCACCAACGACCGGCTGCGCTACCTGCGCCAGTACACCAACGGCCCGCTGTACGCGCCGGTCACCGGGTTCTACTCGGTGCGCTACGGCGCGGGCGGCCTGGAGCGCGCCGAGGACGAGATCCTCAACGGCTCCGACGACCGGCTGTTCGTGCGCCGCCTGTCCGACCTGATCACCGGCCGCGACCCGCGCGGCGGCAACATCGAGCTGACCGTGAATCCGGCCGCCCAGACCGCCGCGTACCAGGCGCTGGAGAAGGAGGGCTTCGCGGGCTCGGTCGTGGCGCTGAACCCGAAGACCGGCGAGATCCTGGCCATGGTCAGCACCCCGTCCTACGACCCGAACCCGCTCTCGGCGCACGACGGCGCCGCGCAGCAGCAGGCGTGGACCGAGTACAACAACGACAAGCGCAAGCCGATGCTGAACCGGGCGATCGCGGAGACCTACGCGCCGGGCTCGACGTTCAAGCTGGTGGTGGCCGCGGCGGCGCTGGAGGACGGCAAGAACAAGGACGACCAGGTCACCGCCACCGACAAGATCGTCGTCGGCAACTCCGAGCTGCGGAACTTCAACCGCGGCTTCTGCGCGGGCAGCCCGAACACGGTGTCCATGGAGACGGCGCTGTCGCTGTCCTGCAACACGGCGTTCGCGCAGCTCGCGCACGACCTCGGCGCGGACAAGCTGGCGGCGCAGGCGGCGAAGTTCGGCATCGGCGAGAGCGACCTGACCATCCCGATGGCCGTGGCGCAGTCCTGCATCGGCCCGCGCGCGGACAACGGCTGCCTGGCCATCAGCGACGCCAACGCGCTCTACCAGAGCGGCATCGGCCAGCGCGACGTGCGGCTGTCCCCGCTGCAGAACGCGCAGATCGTGGCCGCCATCGCCAATGGCGGCGAGCGGCTCAAGCCACAGCTCGTGAAGTCGGTGCTGGCCCCGGACCTGTCGGAGATCGCGAAGCTCGACGAGGACAGCCTCGGCCGGGTGATGTCGCGCGGCAACGCCGAGCAGTTGCGCGACATGATGATCCAGTCCGAGGCCAAGACCGCGGGCGACGGCAAGACCAACGGCCTCACCATCGCCTCGAAGACCGGCACCGCGGAGACCGGCAACGACCCCAAGAACACGCCTCCGTTCGCCTGGTACGTGGCGTTCGCGCCCGCCGACGACCCGAAGATCGCGATCGCCGTGGTCGTGGAGAGCCAGGACGTGGCCGCGACCGGCGGCAAGCTGTCCGCCTCGATCGGCCGGGCGGCGATCAACGCGTTCCTCGCCGGGGGTGGCTGATTTGCTCACCTCGGGACAGCTCCTCGCCGACCGCTACCGGCTGACGCGCCGGATCGCGGTCGGCGGCATGGGCGAGGTTTGGGAGGCCGCCGACACCCGGCTCGACCGCAAGGTCGCGGTGAAGGTGCTCAAGCCGGAACTGTGCGGCGACGCCGAGTTCCTGCACCGCTTCCGCACCGAGGCCCGCACCACCGCCTCGATCAACCACCCCGGCATCGCCAGCGTGCACGACTACGGCGAGACCGCGTCGATCGTCGACGGCCCGCAGGACACCGCCTACCTGGTGATGGAGCTGGTCGAGGGCGACCCGCTGGCCGCGATCCTGGCCAAGGAGGGCCGGATCGGCACCGAGCGCACGCTGGACCTGCTGGAGCAGGCCGGGCACGCGCTGCAGGCCGCGCACGAGCGCGGGTACGTGCACCGCGACGTGAAGCCGGGCAACATCCTGATCACCCCGACCGGCGTGGTGAAGCTGACCGACTTCGGCATCGCCAAGGCGGCCGACGCGGCGCCGGTGACCCGGTCGGGCATGGTCATGGGCACGGCCCACTACATCGCGCCGGAGCAGGCGCTCGGCCACGAGGCGGAGCCCGCGAGCGATGTGTACTCCCTCGCCGTGGTCGGCTACGAGTGCCTGACCGGGCGCAGGCCGTTCCTGTCGGAGAACGCGGTGACGGTCGCGATGATGCACATCCGCGACCTGCCGCCGCCGCTGCCGCCGGACGTGCCGCCGGGCGCCCGCGCGGTCATCGAGGCCACCCTGGTCAAGGACCCGCGCCAGCGCTACGGCAGCGGCGCCGAGTTCGCGGCGGCGGTCGCCGCGGTGCGCGTCGGGCATCCGCTGCCCGCGCCCTCGGGGCTCGCGATGGCGGGCAGGCAGCGCGGCGGCCCGCCCACCGGCACGCACCCGGGCATGGCGCCGGTGCCGCAGTCCGGCCACGGCACGCCGGGGTCGGGGGTGTTCCCGATAGGCGCGCCACCGCGGTCGCACCCACCGCGCTCGCGCACGGGACTATGGGTCACCATCGCCGTGCTGGCCGTCGCGCTGATCGCGGCCCTGGCGTTCGGCCTGCCCGCGATCTTCCGGTCGGACAACCCCGACGAGGTCGACCCGCCGCGTGCCACCACGCCGACCACCGAATCCGCCGACAGCGAGCCGGGCGGCCAGCCCGGCAGGCCCACCGAGACCGGTTCGGCCGACGGCACCGTGGCCGTGGTGCCGACGAGGTTCGTCAAGCGGCCCGCCGCGGACGTCGAGGCCGAGCTGCTGCGCGACGGGCTGGAGCCGATCGTGGTCACCGAAACCGGTGTCCGACCGCAGGACACGAGGACGTGCATGGTGACCCAGGTGAGCCCGGTCGGCCGGGTGAAACGCGGGTCGGAGGTCACAATCGTGTGCAGGCCGCAGAACGGGCCTACAGGATGAGGGGGAACCCCTCGACCCCGGCCGGGGTCACACGAGTCACCTGCCCGGTTCGGGGGCGGATAGCAGGCATGATGGGACAGGACTTGACTAGGAGCGGGACTACGCACTGATGACCACACCGCGACTGCTCTCCAACCGCTACGAGATTGGTGAAACGCTCGGCTACGGCGGCATGTCCGAGGTCCACCGGGGCCGCGACGTCCGGCTCTCCCGCGAGGTTGCGGTGAAGGTGCTGCGCCAGGACCTGGCGCGCGACCCACAGTTCCAGGAGCGCTTCCGCCGCGAGGCGCAGAACGCCGCGGCCCTGAACCACCCCGCGATCGTCGCCGTGTACGACACCGGCGAGACCAGACTCGAAACCGGCCCGCTGCCCTACATCGTCATGGAGTTCGTCGACGGCCAGACCCTGCGCGACATCGTCAAGACCGAGGGCCCGCTCCCCGGCCAGCGCGCGATGGAGATCATGGCCGACGTCTGCGCGGCCCTGGACTTCAGCCACCGGCACGGCATCGTGCACCGCGACGTCAAGCCCGCCAACGTGATGATCACCAAGACCGGCGCGGTCAAGGTGATGGACTTCGGCATCGCCCGCGCGGTGGCCGACGGCCAGGTCGCCGTCACGCAGACCGCGGCGGTCATCGGCACGGCGCAGTACCTGTCGCCGGAGCAGGCGCGCGGTGAGCCGGTCGACGCCCGCAGCGACGTCTACGCCACCGGGTGCGTGCTGTTCGAGCTGCTCACCGGGGAGCCGCCGTTCACCGGCGACTCGCCCGTGGCGGTGGCCTACCAGCACGTGCGGGAGGACCCGAAGCCGCCGTCGTCGCTGAACCCGCGGGTCAGCACGCAGCTCGACGCGATCGTGCTCAAGGCGATGTCCAAGGGCGCGCCCAACCGCTACCAGTCGGCCGCCGAGATGCGCACCGACATCGTGCGGGTGCTCTCCGGGCAGCGCCCGGCCGCGCCGATGGTGATGACCGACGATGACCGCACCGCGGTGCTCAGCGCGGGACGTCAGCCGGACACGCGCGGCAGGCACCGCCCCGAGGCGCTCGCCGACGACTATGACGACTACGACAACTACGACGAGGAAGAGGAGCGCAGGCGCAGGCAGCGCAAGACCTGGCTGATCATCCTGGTCGCGCTGCTCGTCGCGGGCCTGGTCGGGCTGCTGTTCTGGCTGCTCGGCGGCAACGACGACAAGCCGGGCGCGGGCGACAGCTTCGCGCTGCCCGACGTGACCAACCAGCTCGAAGCCGAGGCGTCACGGGTCCTCAACGAGAAGGGGCTGGAGGTCAAGCGGGAGACGGTGGCGTGCCAGCCCGCGGCCGACGGCCAGGCGGGCCCGTGTGGGCCCGACAGCATCGGCAAGGTCATCGAGACGAACCCGGGCCCTGGCTCGGCCGTGCGCCGGGGCGACCCGGTCATGCTGCGTATCGGCGCGCCGCCGGGCAAGGTCTCGGTGCCGGACCTGGCGGGCAAGACCAAGGATGAGGCGGTCAAGGCACTGCAGGACGCGCAACTCCAGGCGTCGACCACGGTCGAGGAGGTCGAGGTCCAGGACGCGGCGCAGGTCGGCAAGGTCGTCGAGCAGGACCCGCCCGCCGGGCAGTCGGTGAACATCGGCTCGCCGGTCAAGCTGACCATCGGCAAGGAGGCCGCGGCCACCGAGGTGCCCAACCTGATCGGCCAGGACTACGACACCGCCGCGAAGAACCTGACCGACGCGGGCTTCAAGCCGCAGCGCAAGGACGTGTCGTCGGACAAGCCGGTCGGCACGGTGATCGACCAGGCGCCCAAGAGCGGCAAGCTGAAGCCGGGCTCCACGATCGTGCTGAGCGTGTCCACCGGCGACCAGGTCGAGATCGAGATGCCGGACCTGGAGGGCATGACGCCCACCGAGGCCCAGCAGGCGCTGCGGGACAAGGGGTGGACGGGCACGCTGAACGTCAGCGAGCGCCCGACCAACGACAAGGAGAAGGACGGCAAGATCGTCGACCAGCAGCCCAACAACGGGCAGAAGTTGACCAAGAACGGCACCGTCAACGTCGCGGTGGGCAAGCTGATCGGCGGCGGGATCACCATCCCGACCCGGCCGTAGCCACAGACCACCCGGTTGTCAGGCGAGTGCGCGGGTGAGGGCGCGCATGCCGCGTTCGAGTTCGGCGACGCGGCGCTCGGCGACGGCGTGGCCCGCCGTCGCCATCCAGTTGGCCAGCATCCGGTGGCCGCCGTCGGTGAGGACCGACTCCGGGTGGAACTGCACGCCCTCGATGGGCAGCTCGCGGTGCCGCATGGCCATCACGATGCCGCTCCCGGTGCGGCCAGTGACCTCGAAGTCGGCGTCGGGGATGGTCTCCGGGAGCACGGTCAGCGAGTGGTACCGGGTGGCGGTGAACGGGTCGGGCAGGCCCGCGAGGACGCCCGCGCCCGTGTGGTGGACCTGGCTGGTCTTGCCGTGCAGCAGCTCAGGCGCCCGGTCGACTGTGGCCCCCCAGGCGACGCCGATGGCCTGGTGGCCGAGGCAGACGCCGAGCAGCGGTAGCCGGGCGTCGGCGCAGCGCTTGACGACGTCGACGCTCTGGCCCGCGCGTTCCGGCGTGCTGGGGCCGGGGCTGACCAGCACCCCGTCGAACCCGTGCAGCGCGTCGGGCGCGGACAGCTCGGCGGCGTCGTTGCGCCAGACCTCGCACTCGGCGCCGAGTTGGGCCAGGTACTGGACGAGGTTGTAGACAAAGCTGTCGTAGTTGTCGACGACGAGGACCCGCATGCGGCAAATCTAGCGGCTCGGGCGGGAACCTGGTCGGTGTCGGCGGTGTAGAACAGCCGAACACCCTCACCGATCCGATCGGAGCAGTGGATCAGCACCCCAGTCGACCCGGACGCGGGCGCCGTGGCCAGGGTGCGTGCCGGGGACGCCGGCGCGTACGCGGACCTGGTGCGTAGGCACGCGGGTGTCGCCCACCGCGTCGCGGTCGTGCTCGGCGCGGGCTCAGACGCGGAGGATGTCGTGCAGGAGTCCCTGGTGAAGGCGTACCGGGCACTCGGCGGGTTCCGCGACGGCGCGCCGTTTCGACCGTGGTTGCTGCGCATCGTGGCGAATGAGACCAGGAACCTGCAGCGGTCGACGCGGCGCCGGGGTGCCACCGAGCTGGCGGCGGTCCTGCCGGAGCCGGTCGAGGACCCGGAGCTGTCCGCGCTGGCCCGTCAGCGGCGGGCCGACCTGGTGGCCGCGGTGCGGGTGCTGCCGGAGGGTTATCGGCTGGTGGTGACCTGCCGGTACCTGCTCGACCTGGACGAGCGGGAGACCGCGACCGTGCTCGGCTGGCCGCGCGGCACGGTGAAGTCTCGGCTGTCCCGGGCATTGCGGCGGCTGCGCGAGACCCTCGGCGACGGCGTGTCGACGGAGACCACCCATGCCGACTGACCCGCTGGCGCGCGAGCTGCGCGAGCTAGGCCGCGAACTCCGCGAGTCACCCCCGCCCCCGGGTCTGACGGCGGCGGTCCTGGCCAGGGTCGCCGCCGAGCCGATCCCGGTCAGGGCGAGCCTGCCCCGGCGGGCCGCCCGGTGGTTCGCCCGGCGGTGGCGGGCGCTGGTGTCGGTGTTGACCGGGTTGGTGCTGGTCGCGGCCCTGACCCCGCCGGTGCGCGCCGCGGTCGCGGAGTGGCTCGGCTTCGGCGCGGTCGAGGTCCGCACGTCCACCGGGGTGCCGCCCGCGTCGGCGCCGCCACCGCCCGCCGCGGGCGGGGTCGACCTCGACCGGGCGCGGGAGCTGGTGGCGTTCGACGTGGTGGTGCCCGCCGTGCTCGGGGCTCCGTCCGGGGTGGAGGTGTCCGCGGACCGGGAGGTGGTGTCGATGACGTGGACCGGGCAGGCCGCAACCGTGCGGCTGGACCAGGTCGGCGGCAGGCTCGCGCCGTACTTCGTCAAGACCCTGTACGACCGGGTCGAGTTCACCTCCGTGCACGGGGAGGAGGCGCTGTGGCTCGCGCGGCCGCACGAGGTGCGCGTGCTGACACCGGACGGCAGCGAACGCCGGGCGGACGCGCGGCTGGCCGGGCGGACGCTGATCTGGCAGTCGCGCGGCGTCACGCTGCGGTTGGAAGGCGACTTCGACCGCGAGCGCGCCGTGGCCGTCGCCGAGTCCGCGCGCTGAGCGGGAACCACGCGCCGCCGGGCGGTGTAGCAACAGCACCCACTACCCGAGGAGGCCCACCTGTCCTACCTTGCCGGGGCCAGGATTCGCGCTGGTCACGGACGAGCCGAAAATAACGACACCCCGGGTGAACCGGATCGGCGCTCCGCTCGTGTGAGTACCGGAAACCACCCCTTTGGAGGTGCACGTGGTTCGGTCGACCGTGTTCCCGGCGGCTGCGGCGGTGCTGCTGCTCGCCGCCCCCGCGGCGAGTGCCGCGCCGATCGACGACGCGGCGCTGGGCCTGCGTTCGGCGGCGGTGTGGCTGGACCCGGCCGCGGGCAGACAGCTCGACATCGCCGCACTCACCCAGGCCATCGGCGGCGAACCGATCAAGATCGCGATCCTGCCCGCGGGCCCGAGTGTCAGCGAGGTGAGCGTGCTGCCCCGCAAGCTCGCCGCCGACCTGCCGGGCAACACCATCGCGGTGATCGCGGGCCGGTACTTCTACGCGGGCTCAGCGGTGCTCTGCGACGGCGAGGCCGGTCGGGCGGCGTCGGGGGCGATCAACGCCAACGAGACCGTGCTCGACTCCGACGAGAACAGCGACCTCACCAAGGCGCTGACCGACTTCGTCACGACGCTGCGGGCGGCGCCGAAGTGCGAGGGCCAGCCCGGCCGCGGCGACCGGTACGCCGACTCGCCGGATGGCGGCGAGGCCACCGGGGTCGACGACACCGCGAGCGTCCTGCCGTTCGTGGCGGGCGGGGTCGGCCTTGGCGCGCTCGCCGTGGGTGTCTGGATCGCGCTCGCGCGCCGCCGCTCCCGGGCGAGCGCGGAGTCGGTGCGCGAACAGGCGCACGCACTCGTCGCCCGGCTGGGCGGCGAGGTCGCGGGCCTCCCGCCGGACCAACCCGCCGCCGCGGGCAAGCACGGCGAGGCCGACGCGCTGCTGCTCAGCGCCACCACCGACGTCCAGTTCGCCGCGGTGCGCCGAGCCGCGATCGAGGGCCTGACCGCCGCCCGCGAGGCCCGGGTCGCCCTCGGTCTGCCCGCGGGGGCGGAGATTCCGCCGCTGCCCGCTGAACCGGACGACCCGAACGCACGTGTGCCCGCCGACGCCACCTGACCAGGGGCGCGACACCAGGAGGACTTATGGTTCGCCCGCTCCACCCCGCCGCGCGGGACGCCGCAGCGGCCCGGGTCGTGAAGATCACCACCGGCGTCGTGGCGGCCAGCGTGGCCGGAACGCTCGGCCTCGCGGCCACGATCGCGTTCGCCGCGCCGCCGCCGAAGTCCGGCAACAAGTCCGACTACTCGGACAAGACAGTGGACAAGCCCGCGAAGAAGAACGCCCCCGCCCCCGCCGACGACCGCCCGGAAAGTTCCAGCGGCGACGAGGACACCACCTCGGGGGGATCATGACCGGCGTCCGCTTCCCCGTGTTCGGTACCACCGCGCACCTACTGGTCACCGCGCCCACCGCCCTGGCCCCCGCCGAGGCACTGCTGCGTGCGTTCCTGTCCGAAGTGGACACCGCGTGCAGCCGGTTCCGCCCGGACTCCGCACTGTCCACAGTGAACACCCAAGGCGGCGGCGAGTGGATCGATCCACTGCTGTTCGCCGCTTTGGAAGTGGCCCTGGCAGCGGCCGAAGCCACCGACGGCCTGGTCGACCCGACCCTGGGCAACGCCATGATCGCGATCGGCTACGACCGCACTTTCGCCGACATGGCAACGGTTTCCACGCCCATCGAGCCCGTACCCGGCCACTCGTGGCGCAACATCCACCTAGACCCCGCCACCCGCTCGGTCACCTTGCCCCGCGGCGTCCGACTGGACCTGGGCGCCACCGCGAAGGCATGGGCAGCCGACGTCGCCGCCACCCACATAGCCACCGCCCTATCGTGCGGCGTCCTGGTGAACCTGGGCGGAGACCTTGCCATCGCAGGCCCTCGACACCCGTGGAAAGTCCGCGTCACCGACGATCACACCGCCACCATCGGCGGCCAGGTGATCGCTCTACGCTCCGGCGGCCTGGCCACCTCCAGCACCACCGTCCGAACCTGGCACCACTCCACCCCCCCCCGCCCACCCCCCGCCTCGCCCGCCCCCACCCCGAACCCAAACCCCGCCTCGCGTTTTGCCAGCCCCACCCACAGCCCCCACCCGTCCACTGGGGGGTCGGCCCTGCGCCAGTCTATCGGTGGTGGGGGGCTTGGGAAGTGGGGCGGAATTTCTGTGGATGGATTTGGGGGTTGTGGACAGGTGGGAGACGACTGGCAGGTGGGAGACGACTGGCAGGGTGGTGCCGGCTGGCAGGTCGGCTACGACGGCGGACAGGCGGCTGGTGGCGGGCAACTCCGCGGCGGCGGGCAGGTGTTGCACCACGTGCTCGACCCGACGACGGGACTGCCTGCGCGGCGGGTGTGGCGCAGTGTTTCGGTGTCTGCTCGTTCGTGTGTGGAGGCCAACACGGCGGCCACGGCGGCCATCGTCCTCGGCACCAAGGCCCCCGGATGGCTGGCCGCGTACGGGGTGCCCGCGCGGCTGGTCGCCGCCGATTGCTCGGTCATCCGCGTTGCCGGGTGGCCTGCCGACCTTCAGGAGGCAGCGTGACCATCGCAGCTCCGCTGCACTCGACCATCACAGCTTCGCTGCAGTCGGACATCGCGGCTCCGCTGTTGTCGACCAGTACGTACTGGTACCTGTCCCGTGCCAGTGGGTTCATCTCGCTGGCGCTGTTCACCGCATCCGTGGCCCTCGGGCTGCTCACCGCAGGCCGGGTCTACTCACCCCGCTGGCCGAGGTTCGTCACCGAATCGCTGCACCGCAGCGTGTCCCTGGTGGCGATCGTGCTGGTGTTCACGCACGTGGTGACGATCCTGGCCGACGAGTTCGTGCCGATCACGCCGTTCGACGCGGTGGTGCCGTTCATCTCGGCGTACCTGCCGTTCTGGGTGGGGCTGGGGGCGATCGCGTTCGACCTCATCCTGGCGCTGATCATCACCAGCCTGTTGCGTACCCGGATGTCGCACCGGCTCTGGCGCTACGTCCATTGGCTGGCCTACCTGGCGTGGCCGGTCGCGCTGGCGCACACCATCGGGATCGGCACCGACAGGCTGTGGGTGCTCGCCGTGGTGTCGGCGAGCGTGATCGCGGTGGCCGTGTCCGGCGGCTACCGGCTGGCCGGTTGGCGCAAGGTAGCGATGCGGAGGCCGATATGAGCGCGCCCCAGACCACCCGTTACGACGGACGTCCGCGGCTGCTCGCGAGCTGGCAGACCACCGGCCGAACGACGCTGCTCGCCGAGCACGCGCAGGTCAACGGGCCGCTGCCGGTGCATGTGGTGCCGAGCCTGATCCAACTCGTCGGCGCGGCCGGGTTGCGTGGTCGGGGTGGCGCCTGGTTCCCGACCGGCCGCAAGCTCGCCACCGTGGCGGAGAACGGCCGCGCGGCGGGCGGCACGCACGTGATCGTCAACGGTGCCGAGAGCGAACCCGCCGCGGGCAAGGACAAGCTGCTGCTGCGCGCCGTGCCGCACCTGGTGCTCGACGGCGCCGAGTTGGCCGCGCTCGCCGTGGGGGCCACCCAGGTCACCGTGTGCGTACACCGTGGCGCGGGCTTGGCCGACGGGCTCAGGCGGCTCGTCGCCGAGCGCGCGGCGGCCGGGTGGGGCAGCGGACTTCCGATGACCGTGGTCGAACCGCCGCGCTGGTACGTATCCAGCGAATCGACGGCGCTGGCCAACTTCGTCGGCGGCGGACCGGGAAAGCCCCGCGCGGTGTCGACCTATGTGTCCGGTGTGGACGGTAAGCCGACCCTGGTGTCCAACACCGAGACAATGGCGCACCTGGCCCTGATCGCCCGGTACGGCCCGGACTGGTTCCGCGCCGCGGGCACCGGCGACGCCCCTGGCACCGCCCTGTACTCGGTCAGCGGCGCGGTCCGCGCGAGCGGGGTGTACGAACTGCCGGTCGGCGCGAGCGGGTGGGACGTGCTCGCGGCGGCGGGCGGGCAGGCGGCGCCGCTGCAGGCGGTGCTACTCGGCGGGTACGGCGGGACGTGGGTCCGGCCGGACGTGCTGGCCATGCCGTTCACCCCGGAGGCGCTCAAACAGGCCGACGCCTCGCCCGGTGCAGGCGTGGTCGTCGCGCTGCCGCAGGGTGCGTGCGGGCTGGTCGAGACCGTGCGGGTGGCGTCCTGGCTGGCCTCGCAGAACGCGCGCCAGTGCGGCCCGTGCTTCAACGGCCTGCCCGCTATCGCCGACGACCTGGCCAGGCTGACCTGGGCCCGCGACCACAACGCGCTCGAACGGCTTCGGTTCCGGCTCGGCATCGTGAACAAACGCGGCGCCTGCGGGCACCCCGACGGCGTGGTGAAGCTCGCGGCCACCGCGCTGCGGGTGTTCGCCGACGACGTCCGTGCTCACCTGGAGGGGCGCGGCTGCCCCGGCTGGCACCGGCCCTCGATGTTGCCCCTGCCCACCCCACCGAGCCCGAACGAGGGATGGCGATGAACCAGCGGCTCAAGGTCGACATGATCGGCTGCGACGGCCACGGCGTGTGCGCCGAACTCGTACCGGAACTCATCGGCCTGGACGAGTGGGGGTATCCGGTGATCTCGGCGTCGCCGGTTCCCGAGCACCTGGCCAAGCACGCCAGGAAGGCGGTCACCCTCTGCCCCCAGTTGGCCCTGCGCTTGGAGGCCGGGCGATAGCCGACACCACCGAGGGCGCGCTGGTGCGGCGGCTGGGTTTCGTCGACGCGACCTCGATCGGCCTGGGCTCCATGCTGGGCGCGGGCGTCTTCGTGGTGTTCGCCCCGGCGGCGGCCGCGGCGGGCGGCGCGCTGCTCGTCGCGCTGGTCGTCGCGGGGTTCGTCGCGTACTGCAACGCCGTCGCCTCCGCGCAGTTGGCCGCGGTCTACCCGTCCTCGGGCGGCACGTACCTCTTCGGCCGCGAGGTGCTCGGCCCGTGGTGGGGGTTCACCGCGGGCTGGGGCTTCGTCATCGGCAAGACCGCGAGCTGTGCGGCCATGGCGCTCACGTTCGCCGCGTACGCCGCCCCGGGCTGGGAGCGGCCGGTCGCGGTCGCGGCCGTGGTCCTGCTGACGGTCGTCAACTGTTTCGGCATCACCCGCACGGCCGCGTTGACCAAGGCGCTGCTGGCTGTCGTGCTGCTGGTTCTGGTCGGCACGATCGCGCTGGCACTGCCGTCAGCCGATCCGGGGACCGTTGGCGGCGACTGGTTCGGGCCGGGACCGCTGGGCGTGTTGCAGGCGGCCGGGCTGCTGTTCTTCGCCTTCGCGGGCTACGCCCGGATCGCGACCCTGGGCGAGGAGGTGCGCGATCCCGCGCGCACCATCCCGCGCGCGATCCTGGCGTCCTTGGGCGGCGCAATGGCGCTCTACCTGCTCGTCGGCGTGACTCTGCTGCTCGTGCTCGGCCCCGACCGGCTGGCCGCGTCCCGCGTGCCGATGGCCGATCTGCTGACTGTCGCGGGCCACCCGGGGCTCACCGTGGCCGTCCGCGTCGGCGCGGCGGCCGCGAGCCTGGGCGCGCTGCTGGCGCTGATCACCGGGATCGGCCGGACCGCGATGGCGATGGCCCGCAACCGGGACCTACCGCCTGCGCTGGCCGCCGTCGACCGGCGCTTCGGGGTGCCCCGGCGGGCCGAGATCGCCGTGGGCGCAACCGTTTGCTTACTGGTGCTCTTCGTCGATCTACGCGGTGTCGTGGGGTTCTCGTCGTTCGGCGTGCTGACCTACTACGCCGTCGCCAACGCCAGCGCGTTCCGTCAGCCCGCCGCCGAGCGCCGGTGGCCGCGGTGGCTGAACGTCGTCGGGCTCGCGGGCTGCCTGGTGCTGGTCGCCACGCTGCCGCCGCTCTCGGTGGTGATCGGCGCGGGCGTGCTCGGCGTCGGCCTGCTCGGCAGGCTGGCGCTCACTCGGTCGTGACCTGGTTGAACGGCAGCTTCGGCTCGGCCCAGGGAAACACCACGAACATCAGCAGCGCGACCACTCCGGCCACGAGCACCACCGCGGTGAGCACCCGCACGACCGTCGGGCCGGGCAGGTGCCGCCAGATCCACCCGTACATCAGCTCGTCTCCTTCAACTCGGGCGGCAGGCTCGCCGGGTTGGCCGGGTCCTTGGCCCACTGCTTCACCATGACCGCGTGCACGATGAGCCGCTGGCGGTCGGAGAAGCGCGGGTGACAGGTGGTGAGCGTCATCAGCGTGACCCGCTCGCCGACGCTGGCCTCGGCGCCGGGGCGGTTCGGCACCGGCAGGATGACCTCGCCTTGCCGCGGGCTGACGATCTCCTGCCCGATGACCTGGTTGTAGGGCGCACCGAGGGGCGTCACACCCAGGCAGCGCGGGTCGGTGCCCTTGCCTGTCGCCCAGGTCGAGACCTCGCCTGCCTTGGGCAGCACCCGGTAGACGAACCAACTGAACCTGGTCTCCACGACGATCGCGTCGCACGAGTTCAGCAGGTTGATGTCGTTGAACGGGGCGCCCTTGCCGACCCGATGGCCCGCGACCGCGAAGTTGCCGGGCTGGCCGGGGTAGGCGGTGTTCGGGTAGTGCCCGGGGCCGATCTCCAGGGTCTTGTCGGTGGTGCCGCTCAGGATCGTGAACGCGTAGTCGGCGCCGAAGACCGGGATGTACATCTTCGCGAAGCCCGTGCCCTCGCTGAGCCCCTCGAACCGCTCGACCCGCTCCGGGTCGAGGACGTCGGGCGAGCGCCACCGCTGGTCCAGCGCCGCGGTCGCGTCGCGCTGCTTGCCGGCGGACAGCAGGTCGGTCACGTAGATCTCGTAGCCGACGAACAACAGCACCACCACACCCGCGGTGATCAGTAGTTCGCCGATCCCGCGCACCACGGCCCGCATCCGATCGGGCTCAGGCACGTCCTGACCTGGGCCGACCATGGTGTCGGCGGACCGGCCCGGACCATCGAGCGGACTCACGAAAGCTCCTCTCCATGGCACACTGGACCTGCGGAAACCCGGATCGTTCGCGACTGGTGATTCGCTGACCCGCTCAGCTACGTTAACGTGTTGCATCGGCGAGAGTTGCGCCCATGCCAGTAGAACCGCACCCAACGCTCCACGTCAGGCGAGGACAGCATGCCGAAGTCCAAGGTCCGCAAGAAGGCCGTCTACACCGCGCCGACCGACCGTCGCACGCCGGTGAAGGTCAAGTCTGCGGGGCCGTCTCATCCCATCTACATCGCCGTGATGCTCGGCGTGATGCTGATCGGCCTGGCCTGGCTGGTCGTGAACTACATCGCGAGCGACAAGATCGCGTTCATGGCGGACCTCGGCAACTGGAACTTCGCCATCGGTTTCGCGCTGATGATCGCGGGCCTGCTCATGACGATGCGCTGGCGGTAGTCCACAGGCACTCCCCGGAGTTCACCGTGTCGCTCCTTGGTGTTCACACAGGTACCGCCGTTCGGCGGACAGTCACTGAACCACATGGATGTAAGTCATCCCCAGTGTGGATAACTGCTGTGGACAACCGTGCGACCTGACGACGCGGTGACTCCGGCGGACCAGTGGGCACCCCGGCGCGAGGTGGTCGGCGTCGGCTGGGCGCTGGCCGCCGCCGCCGCGCTCGCCGCCGTTTTTCTGGACGATCCGCGCGGCTCGCTGCTGCTGGCCGTCGCGGCGGGCGCCCTCGGGCTGCTGGCCCTGCACGGCAGCGTCGCCCGGCCCCGGCTGGCCGCCGACCAGTCCGGCGTCACGGTGCGCGGGCTGACCGGCAGCAGGCACTGGACCTGGGGCGAGGTCAATGTGCGGCTCGTGCGCACCCGCAGGCTCGGCCGCGACAGCTCGGCGGTCGAACTGGATGCCGACAACGCCGAGCACCCCGGGCTGGTCCTGCTGGGGCAACTCGACCTCGGCGCCGACCCGCGGGATGTCGCCGACGCCCTGCTGCGGCTGCGCACCTAGCGGGTCGTGATGAAGCACTCCAGGGCGGTCGGGTCGGTGCAGAACACCTCGTCGGTCACCTGGCTGGTGCGCAGCGCGAACAGCCCGACCAGCGCGATCGTCACCAGCACTACCGTGCCGACCTGCCACTGCGTGCGCCGCGCGGGCGGTGCGTAGAGCATGCCGAACGTCACCGCGGCGCCGACAACCAGCCCACCGAGGTGGGCCAGCAGCGAGATCTGCGGGATCGACACACTGATCGCCAGGTTCAGCGCGAGCACGCCGAGCACGGTCATCAGGGTGTGCCGGTCGCGCTTGAGTCGGATCACCGCGATCACCAGCCCGCCGAGCAGGCCGTAGATCGCCCCGGACGCGCCCGCGCCCTCGGCGCCGAGGCTGCCGAACACGTAGCTCGCCGCGTCGCCGCCGAGCATCGCCAGGAAGTAGACGAGCGCGAAGCGGACCCGGCCGAGCAGCAGTTCGAGGTCGCGCAGAAACCACAGCGCGATCATGTTGACGACCAGGTGGATCGGCCCGTAGTGCAGGAACCCGCTGCTGAACGGGCGCCACCACTGGCCTTCGGCGATCGAGGGCGTATACGAGGTCAGCGCGTGGAAGAAGGCCGACCGGTCGTTGCCGAACACGTCTTCGGCGAGTGCGACCGTCAGCAGGAACACGGCCACGTTGACCACGATGAGCGTGGGCACCAGCACCGGCTTGTCGGCCAGTTCGGCGCCCGCCACCGTGGTGGCCCTGCGGACAGTGCGGTTGGCCGCGTTGACGCAGTCGACGCACTGGAAGCCGACCGAGGCGTCCACCAGGCACTGCGGGCACGCGGGGCGCTCGCAGCGGGTGCAGCTCAGCCCGGTGGGTCGGTCGGGGTGGCGGACGCAGGCGGGCAGACCGGCCTGGGTCCCGGTCTGATCCGGCGGGATGCTCACTCAGTCCTCGGCGCGCTCGATGCTGACCTTGGTGATGACGATGTCCTCGACCGGCCGGTCACCGCGGCCCGTCGCGGTGCGGGCGATGGTGTCGACCACGGTGCGGGAGTCCTGGTCGGCGACCTCGCCGAAGATGGAGTGCTTGAAGTTCAGCCAGGTCGTCGGGCCCACCGTGATGAAGAACTGCGAGCCGTTGCGGTTCGGCGAGCCCGGGTTGGCCATGGCGAGCAGGTACGGGCGGTTGAATTGCAGTTCGGGGTTGAACTCGTCGGCGAATTCGTAGCCAGGGCCGCCGGTGCCGGTGCCGGTCGGGTCGCCGCCCTGGAGCATGAAGCCGTCGATCACCCGGTGGAAGAGCGAACCGTCGTAGAACGGCCCGGAACTCTCCCCCTGGGCGTTGGTCGTCGAGTAGTCCTTCGTGCCTTCGGCGAGGCCGACGAAGTTTCGCACCGTCTTGGGCGCGTAGTCGGGAAAGAGGTTCAGCCGGATGTCACCCTGCGAGGTGTGCAGGGTGGCCGTCACCTTCGTCCCAACGAGGGATGCGTTGCTGTCTGCCACCGGTTCATCGTGCCATCTTCAGCGGGATCAGGTCGGAAGGGGCAGGATTGACCGGGTTGGCAATCTCCCGAAAGCACAGAAGATGGACGAGGTGAAGCGATGACCCGGGCCGGAGAGACGGTGGGCAAGGCCGTCGGCACCGGCTGGCGCGCGGTGCGCCAAAGTGCCGTTCGCGCCGGTCACGCGGGCGCCGAGGCGGCCCACGCCGCGGAGCAGAAGCTCGCGGCCAAGGGCGTAGCCCCGCAGCAGGTCGCCGAGGCGCTGGTCGAGACCGCGCAGGTGGCGCGCGAGGAAATGCTCGCCACCACCCGCCGCACCCGCAAGCGGCTCGCGAAGACGGCCAAGCAGGCCCGCAAGGACCTGGGCAAGGCCGCCACGCAGGCCCGCAAGGACGCGGCCAAGACCAAGCCGGTCAAGCGGGCCGCGAAGGCCGCCGCGCCGGTGCATGCGCAGGTCAAGCAGTTGAAGAAGGACCTGAAGCCGCAGGTCAAGCAGTATCGCGCGGAGTTGCGCGAGCAGGTCAAGGCGGCGAAGGCCACGGCAAAGGCCGCCGCAAAGGATCCGTCCGCCAAGCGGCGCAGGCGCTGGCCGTGGCTGCTGGGCGTTGCCGCTGTCGGCGCCGGTGCCGCGGTGTTCCTGCGCGGCAAGCAGGAGCAGGCGGCGGCGCCGGTCGAGGTCCCGCCGACGCGCACCGTCCCCAAGCCGAAGCCTGCCGAGAGCCCGGTGGCCACCACCGAGCGCAACGGTCAGCCGAAGCCGACCAAGCCGATCTCGTCGGAGAAGAACTGACCTGAACGCTGACGGCCGCACCCGGTTCGGGTGCGGCCGTCGGCGCGTCTAGAGACCTAGGTTCTCGATCACGGTCTCGGTGATCCGGCGGGCCTTGATGGTCTGTTCCTGGTTCGTGGAGACCACCACAGCGGCCTCCGCCTTGGCCACGGCGTACACGGCGCCCTTGTCACCCGACAGAGAGCCACCTTTCCACCCGGCGGGTGATTGGGCCGGGTTGGACGTCGCTATGGGTGCTGCCTCGTCGACGATCGCCTTGGCGACACCCGGGTCGCCCGCGTAGACCCGCACGGTGAGCTGCACGCTGCCGTCCGGCCGGTAGAAGAAGCACGCGGGCTGCGGCTTGTCGGCCGACGTGCGCACCTTCGTCACCCGTTGGCCGTTGGCGTCGGCGACCGTGGCGTTGTCCAAGTACGGGCACGGGCCGTCGGCCGTCGGCTCGGGCGCGGGCGGGGCCACGGGTGCAGGCGGGGCTGTCGGCTGGCCGACCGGAGTGGACACCCGCGGTATCGGCTCCTGGGCCGTCGGCTCGGTGGCGCACGCCGCGAGGGCGAGCAGGGGCGCGGCGAAGATCACGACTCGTCTCATGGCGGAGTCAGTCAACCAGATGATCAACTATGTGGTTTGTGCCACACAGTGAACCTTTGCGCTCGCCGCCGCATTACAGAGAGTGTGACACCAACCACAAATCGGTGACACCCCTGTTGATCGACATGACTGAAAGAGAGCCAGGCATGGACCTGTTCGATCGAACCAAGGCCCACGTGCTAGCCCTGTTCCGCATCGTCGTCGGCCTGCTGTTCGCGAGCCACGGCGCCGCCACCCTATTCAACGTGCTCGGCGGACCGAAGGGCGGCAAGGTGCCCGACCTCGCCGCGTGGCCGAGCTGGTGGGCCGCAGTCATCCAGCTCGTCGGGGGCACCCTCGTGCTCCTCGGCCTCGGCACCCGGGTGGCCGCACTGATCTGCTCCGGCTCGATGGCCTACGCCTACTTCATCTCGCACCAGCCGAAGGAGCTGTGGCCGCTGCAGAACGGCGGTGAGCCCGCCGCACTGTTCTGCTGGGCCTTCCTGCTGATCGCGTTCTTCGGCCCCGGCAAGTGGGCGCTCGACCGGATGGTCGCGCGTTCCTTGTCCGAGTCCAGCTACGCCACCTGAGCCGAACGGCACCCGGGGTCACGGCCCGCCGCGGATCGCGGGCGCGATGGAGCAGGGCAGCACCATCGCGTCCTCGGCGGGCCGCTCGACCGTCACGTCCACCCCCTCGGAGAACCGGTACGGCCGGTGGTCGAGCACCCCACCGAGATGCCTGCGCAGCCGGGACATCTCGGCGCGCACGGTCACCGTGCAGTGGGACCGCCGCGCAGGTCCAGCCTTGGTGGCTGCGGACGTAGCGCTCTGCAGAGCACCTGCATCGGCCTGCGGGCAACCGGCGCGGCGCACCACCGCGGCGACGCCGTCACGCCAGAGCACGCGGCGCTCCTGTCCTGTGACCCGCCCCCGGGGACTCAGGCCAGGGTCGCTTCGAGGGCGATGTCGGTGCCGGCGAGCGCGGCGGACACCGGGCAGATCGGCTTGGCCCGCTCGGCGATGTCGGCGAACCTGGCGGCGTCGATCCCCGGCACGGACGCGGTGGTCGTCAACGCGAGGCCGAAGATCGCGAAACCCTCGCCGCGGGGGCCGAACGACACCATCGCGCTGGTCTCGATCCGGTCCGGCGGGGTGTCGTTCGCGCCGAGCAGGCCAGAGAGCTGCATCGAGAAGCAGGACGAATGCGCGGCCGCGATCAACTCCTCCGGGCTGGTCTGGCCGTTGGCCTCCTGCGCCCGCGACGGGAACGACACGGTGAACGCCGCGGCCTCCGATGTGTCTAGGGAGACCTCGCCGGCGCCCCTGGCCAGGTCGCCGGTCCACACGGTGGTCGCCTTACGAACGGTCATCTCGTACTCCTTGTTCGTGGGATGTCGTTGCTGAGTCAACTCCTGTTGGTGGCACTCCGCCCAGCGTCGAGAACGGCGTTCGGCTTCTCCAGGTGCACCATGTGACCAGCGCCGTCGACGAAACAGGCATCCGCGCGCCCGGCCAGCAAGCAAGCGTTGGCCGCGGGCAACACCGTGTCCGCACGCCCCCACACCACGGCGAGCGGCACCGCGTCGGGCAGCAGACCGGTGACGTCGAGCGCGTCGGTCACCTCGATCTCGCGCTCGCCGTCGACGGCCACGACGCCGATCGTGTGCTGGGAGTTGCAACCGGGCGTGGTTCCACGTGGAACCTCGATTACCGCAGGTCGTCCCCGCAGGCCGGGCGGCGGAACAGTGCGGCCAGCAGGAAGGGCACACCGAACATCGGCCCGTCAGGCGGCTGTTCCGCCATGGGGCGCAACTCGACCTCGGTGTAGCCCGAGAAGATCCAGCGCAGCGAGTCGGGGGTGTAGGCCAGCCCGCCGTCCAGGCGGCCCAGGCCGTAGAACTCGTCGTCAGGAAGTTCGGAGCCCATGGCGCCTGCGGCGAAGCAGGTGAGGGCGAGGTGGCCGCCGGGGGCCAGCACCCGGTCCAGCAGGTCCAGGTAGCTCACCCGGCGATGTGGCGGCAGATGGTGCAGGCAGCCGGAGTCGTAGATCAGGTCGTACTGGTCGTGCGACAGTGAGCAGGCCGCGTTCGAAGCAGGACACCAGGTTCTCGTCCGGCTTTGGCCGCGAAGAACGGGACCGGCTTCGCACGGTCGGCGTAGAACTGATCCCACCAGCCTGCGGCGTCGCGCGTCCATCGGTCGGCGTCTGTGGCGAACAACCGGTCCAGCATGCTGAGCAGGTCGTCAACTGTGCGGATCCGCCGGTCCACCGCCGACCTCCACTGTCACGCGTTGTACGGGGCAGTTGTGGAGACGAGGGGAATCGAACCCCTAACCCCTGCCTTGCAAAGGCAGTGCTCTGCCAATTGAGCTACGTCCCCGGTTCGGCGCGAGACCGTCGCGCCGACGGACTTCAGGACTTCTTGACGCCGTTGTTGGCTGCCGGGGCGGTGGCCTCGCGCCACAGGTCGGCCTCCGCCTTCGCCGAGCTCTTGCGGCGGACGACCAGAAGGACCCCACCAGCGACAGCGGCGAGCGCGAGAAGCTTCTTCACGACCTATGCCTCCTAAGGCACTTTTCGGACCAGTTCCACACTTCCGCCCCAGTTCACCCCTGGCACGGCGTGCTCCCAGTGTGCCACAACCCGCCCGAGCGAAACCCCGCCGGGTCAAGAGAAGACGCACCGTAGGCGACCACAATTGGTACATACTCATGCGAGCCGCAGGCGAGCGAAATCACGCTGGGTCGGAGGGACGCACCGTCGGCGACCACGCAGTTGCTTACCCACCTCGACGGCGCGAAGCGCCGAGCCACGCTGGATCGCGAGGGAACGCACCGTGGGGGCTCGGCCCCCAGAGACGACGACGGACGACCCGGTCTGCGCCTTCCGCAGACACGAATCGCCCGAGTCCGTGGGCCTAGGAGGACTTGAACCTCCGACCCCTTCGTTATCAGCGAAGTGCTCTAACCGCCTGAGCTATAGGCCCGTGTGGAACGCCAGAAGATTACCGCAGGGTACCGGGTGCTCCCAAATCGGATACCCCGGCGGCTACTCGCGTTCGGCGAGGGTGACTTCGAGGCCGCCCGCGAGGTCGGCTGAGACGTTGTAGACGAACGCTCCGACGGTGGCCAGGGCGCTGAACAGCACAATGTTGATGGCGCCGATGATGGCGGCGACGCCGAAGACGCGGCCCGCGCTGATGAGGGGGCCGCTGGCGCCGCCGTCGGCGCTGGCGTTGAGGAGTTCGCTGGAGATGCCGTTGAGTTTGTCCCAGACGCCCATGCCGTCCAGGACGGCGTAGAGGGCGCCGACGGCTACCAGCCAGACGAAGAACAGGGCTACGCCGAGGACCAGGGACAGCTTGAGGACTGACCACGGGTCGAAGCGTTTGATCTGCAGGTTCGCCCGACGGGGGCCGCGGCCTGGTCTGCGGACCGCGCCCGCGGTGGCCGGGGTGCGCAGGCCACCCACCCCACCGCCGTCGAGATGGACGGGGGTGCGGGGTGGGGTGGGGTCGGTCGGGTGGTTGCCGAACAGGTGGGACGCGGCCGTGCCGGTGACGACCGATCTGGTGGTGTCGTCCGCGGTGGGCCAGTGGGGAGCCGGGGTGTGGCCGTTGTCGGCGGTCAGCGACTGGGTGGTGTCGCCGTCCGGCTCCCTCGGCAGATTGCGGGCAGTGTCGCCGTAGGACTCGTCGGCGGGGACGCGTTGCCACGGGGGTGGGGTGGAGACCCGCGGCTCGGTGCCGTTGGCTTCGCTTGACGCGTCCACCGGGCCTACCTTGTTCGTCGTCGCGATGTAGGACGTTCGCTCGGACGGGTGCTCAGGGGTGGGTCCGGCTTCCGGCTTGTCGGATGGTGTCACGAGCGAGTCCCTTACCTCTGCGCGTTCACTCTTGCTCGGTCGGCTCGGCCGCGGGTTCGCCACCGCCGTCGCCATTGCTGTCGCCGTTGATCTCGACTGGCTCGTCCGCGCTGCGGGCGATGGCCACCAGCGTGGTCCCGTCACCCAGGTTCATCAACCGGACGCCCTTCGTCTGCCTGCCTGCCTTGCGGACCTCCTTGGCGGTGGTCCTGATGACGCCGCCCGCGGAGGTGATCGCGTAGAGCTCGTCGTCGATGTCGACGATGAGCGCTCCCACCAGCCTGCCACGCCTGCTGTCGTACTGAATGGTGAGCACGCCCTTGCCGCCGCGGCCCTGCACCGAGTAGTCCTCGATCGGGGTGCGCTTGGCGTACCCGCCGTCGGTGGCCACCAACACGAAGGTGCCCTCCCGCACGACGCCCAGCGTGAGCAGTTCGTCGCCGTTGTTGAAGCGCATGCCGAGTACGCCCGAGGTGGCGCGGCCCATCGGCCGCAGCGCCTCGTCGCTGGCGTGGAAGCGGATGGACTGGCCGCCCGCGGACACCAGCAGCAGGTCGTCGTCGGCGGAGCAGAGCACCGCGCCGACGAGTTCGTCGTCCTCACGCAGGTTGATACCGATCAGACCGCCCGCGCGGTTGCTGTCGAAATCGGCGAGCTTGGACTTCTTGACCAGCCCGTCGCGGGTGGCGAGGACCAGGTAGGGGCTGACCTCGTAGTCCTTGATCTGGATGACCTGGGCGATCTGCTCGTCCGGCTGGAACGCCAGCAGGTTGGCCACGTGCTGGCCGCGGGCGTTGCGGTTGGCCTCCGGCAGCTCGTACGCCTTCGCCCGGTACACCCTGCCCTTGTTGGTGAAGAACAGGATCCAGTCGTGGGTGGAGCAGACGAAGAAGTGCGCCACGATGTCGTCCTGCTTGAGCGCCGCGCCCTGCACGCCCTTGCCGCCGCGTTTCTGCGCGCGGTACAGGTCGGTCTTGGTGCGCTTGGCGTAGCCCGTGCGGGTGATGGTGACGACGACGTCCTCGACCGCGATCAGGTCTTCGACCGACACCTCGCCGTCGAACGGGATGATCCGGGTGCGCCGGTCGTCGCCGTGCTTGTCGACGATCTCCATCAGCTCGTCGCGGATGATCAGGCGCTGCTGCTCGGGGCTGGCCAGGATGGCCTGCAGCTCGGCGATGTAGCGCTCGATCTCGGCGAGCTCGTCGATGATCCGCTGGCGCTCCAGGGCGGCGAGGCGCCGCAACTGCAGCTCCAGGATCGCGGTGGCCTGGATCTCGTCGACGTCGAGCAGCGCCATCAGCCCGGTCTTGGCCTCGTCGGCCGACGGGGAGCGCCGGATCAGCGCGATGACCTCGTCGAGCGCGTCGAGCGCCTTGGCGTAGCCGCGCAGGATGTGCGCCCGCTCCTCGGCCTTGCGCAGCCGGTAGCGGGTGCGCCGGACGATGACCTCGACCTGGTGGCGGACGTAGTGCCGGATGATCTGGTCGAGCCGCAGCGTGCGGGGCACGCCGTCGACCAGGGCCAGCATGTTGACGCCGAAGTTGTGCTGCAACTGGGTGTGCTTGTACAGGTTGTTCAGCACGACCTTGGCCACCGCGTCGCGCTTGAGGCCGATCACGATGCGCATGCCGCGGCGCTTGTTGGACTCGTCGGTGATATCCGAGATGCCGGTGAGCTTCGCGTCGCGCACGAGCTGCGCCATGTTCTCGATCAGGTTGTCCGGGTTGACCTGGTAGGGCAGTTCGGTGACGACGAGGATGGTGCGCCCCTTGGTGTCCTCCTCGACCTCGACCACCGAGCGCATCCGAATCGAACCGCGGCCGGTGCGGTAGGCGTCCTCGATGCCCTGGGTGCCCAGGATCAGGCCGTGGGTCGGGAAGTCCGGGCCCTTGATCCTGCTCAGCAGCGCGGCCAGGGTCTCGTCTTCGGACGCCTCCGGGTTGTCCAGCGCCCAGACCACGCCCGCGGCGACCTCGCGCAGGTTGTGCGGCGGGATGTTCGTGGCCATACCGACCGCGATGCCGCTGCCGCCGTTGACCAGCAGGTTCGGGATGCGCGCTGGCAGGACGTCGGGCTCTTCGGTCTTGCCGTCGTAGTTCGGCGAAAAGTTTACGGTGTCCTCGCCGATGTCCCGCAGCATTTCCATCGCGAGCGGCATCAGACGGGCTTCTGTGTATCTCATCGCGGCAGCCGGATCGTTGCCCGGAGAGCCGAAGTTGCCTTGGCCGTCGACCAGTGGGTAGCGCATCGACCACGGTTGGGCGAGGCGGACGAGGGTGTCGTAGATCGAGGAGTCGCCATGGGGGTGGTAGTTGCCCATGACGTCGCCGACTACGCGGGAGCACTTGACGTAGCTGCGCTCGGGGCGCAGGCCGGTGTCGAACATCGAGTAGAGGACCCGGCGGTGGACGGGCTTGAGGCCGTCGCGGACGTCGGGGAGCGCGCGGCTGACGATCACGCTCATCGCGTAATCGATGTAGGAGCGCTGCATCTCCTGCTGGATGTCGATCGGTTCTACGCGGTCACCCTCGGGCGGCACGGTTGTTTCCGTCACGGTGTGGAGCTTCCTTCCCGACCCAGCTCACGGGCTTCGACTTGCCTGCCATCGGCGTACCGGCTGGCAACCTGGACAGCTTATCTGCGCTGGTCAGCGCGAACACGGCGGCTCGCGGCGACCTACACGTCGAGGAACCGGACGTCCTTGGCGTTGCGGGTGATGAACGAGCGGCGGGCTTCGACGTCCTCGCCCATCAGCACGCTGAACAGCTCGTCGGCGGTGGCGGCGTCGTCGAGGGTGACCTGGAGCAGCAGCCGGTGCGCCGGGTCCATCGTGGTGTCCCACAGCTCGTCGGCGTTCATCTCGCCGAGGCCCTTGTAGCGCTGGATGCCGTCGTCCTTGTTGATCTTCTTGCCCGCCGCGAGCCCGGCTTCGAGCAGGCCGTCCCGCTCGCGGTCGGAGTAGGCGAACTCCGGGTCGACGCGCTGCCACTTGATCTTGTACAGCGGCGGCTGCGCGAGGTACACGTGCCCGGCCTCGACCAGCCCGCGCATGAACCGGAACAGCAGGGTCAGCAGCAGCGTGCGGATGTGCTGGCCGTCGACGTCGGCGTCGGCCATCAGCACGATCTTGTGGTAGCGCAGCTTCGACAGGTCGAAGTCCTCCTGGATGCCCGTGCCCAGCGCGGTGATCAGGCTCTGCACCTCGGTGTTCTTCAGCACGCGGTCGATGCGCGCCTTCTCCACATTGATGATCTTGCCGCGAATCGGCAGGATGGCCTGGAAGCGGGACTCGCGGCCCTCCTTGGCCGAGCCGCCCGCCGAGTCGCCCTCGACGATGTAGAGCTCGCACTCGTCGGGGTTGGTGGAGTTGCAGTCCTTGAGCTTGCCTGGCAGCCCGCCGATGTCGAGCGCACCCTTGCGGCGGACCAGCTCGCGCGCCTTGCGGGCGGCCATCCGCGCCTGCGCGGAGGACACCGCCTTGGTGACGATCGCCTTCGCGTCGGCCGGGTTGCGCTCGAACCAGTCGGCCAGCCACTCGTTGCAGGTGGTCTGCACGAACGTCTTGGCCTCGGTGTTGCCGAGCTTCTGCTTGGTCTGGCCCTCGAACTGCGGCTCGGCGAGCTTGATCGACACGATCGCGGCCAGACCCTCACGGGCGTCCTCGCCGCTGAGGTTGGCGTCCTTCTCCTTGAGGAGCTTCTTGTCGCGCGCGTACACGTTGACCACCCGGGTCAGCGCGGCGCGGAAGCCTTCCTCGTGCGTGCCGCCCTCGGGGGTGTTGATCGTGTTGGCGAAGGTGTAGACCGACTCGGCATAACCGGTGTTCCACTGCATCGCGACCTCGACCTCGATGCCCTTGGCCTTCGCCTCGAACGAAATGACCTTCTTGTGGATCGCCTCACGCGTGTGGTTGATGTGCTTGACGAAGTCTTCGAGCCCGCCCGGATAGTGGTAGACGCGCTCCTTGACCCGGGCCGTCTGACCGCTCGCGTCGGCCTCGGTGTCCTCGTCGGACACGCGCTCGTCGCGCAGCACGATGGTGAGGCCCTTGTTGAGGAAGGCCATCTCCTGGAGCCTGCGCGCGACGGTCTCGGCGTTGTAGACGGTCGTCTCGAAGATCACCGGGTCGGCCCAGAAGGTGATCGTGGTGCCCAGGTCGCGGGTGGGCGCGCCCTGCTGGACCGGGGTGACCGGCTTGGAGTCCTCGTAGCGCTGGTTCCAGACGAAACCGTCGCGCTTGACCTCGGCCTCAAGGACGCTCGACAACGCGTTGACCACCGAGATGCCGACGCCGTGCAGCCCGCCGGAGACCGCGTAGCTGTCGCTGTCGAACTTGCCGCCCGCGTGCAGGACGGTCATCACGACCTCCAGCGCGGACCGCTTCTCCTCGGGGTGCTCGTCCACCGGGATGCCGCGGCCGTCGTCCACGACGCGCACGCCGCCGTCGGCGAGCAGGGTGACCTCGACCTTCGTCGCGTGGCCCGCCATCGCCTCGTCGACCGAGTTGTCGACGACCTCCCAGATCAGGTGGTGCAGACCGCGCTCACCGGTGGAGCCGATGTACATACCCGGGCGCAGCCGGACGGCTTCGAGTCCCTTGAGAACCCCGATCGAACCGGCACCGTACGAGTTTTCCTGCTTGTTGGCTGTCACGTGCCCGGTGTCTCCTCGTCGTCCGATCGACTGCGACGGCGGTGCGCGGCGGTCGACGTGACGCCACCCTGTGCACCCCTGTGTACATAGTACTGGTGCGGTCGCACAGAATCGTGGCAAGGACACCCCTGGCTCGCTCACAGAGCCCCGGATGTGAACGGGCGCGAGTCCCGACGCCAGACCGCGTCTCTCGACCCGCGACGGTCAACCGTAGGTGTCTCGCGGACCACGGCCCGAGACATGCCTCGGGCCGTAGCGCCAACTCGGTGCCGTTGGGCCCTGGACCTTGAGCTTCTTCACCACTCCTTGCCCGACTCCGGCGGCGATGCGCACGAGGAGCTGGCGCTGGAGCAGCCGGAGCTGTGTCGCCCACGCGGTGGACTCGGCCTGGACGGTCAGCTCGCCGTCCTTGAGCGCCATCGGCCGGGCGTGCTGCGCGACCTCCTCGCCGACGAGCGCCGCCCATCTGCCGAAAACCTGGCCGCCCGCGAGGCGCTCGTTCCACCCGCGGTCGACCGCGATCCGGGAGGCGAGCCTGCCCAGCGGCTGGGGGTCGCGGTCGTCGGCCGTGGCACCCGACCAGCGGCGGCGGCTGCGGGACCCGCCGCTTGTTCCACGTGGAACAGTGCGGCCGCCGCGCGGCTTGCGCAGGGCGACCTGCCGAGCGGCCGCCAAAGCGGCTCTGGCAAGATCAGAACCCCGCAACGGGGGGGTCTCACTCTGTGTAGCGCCTGTGGATGAATCGGCGCGATTTTCATCCTGTCGTGTGGATTGCGCACCGGAATCAGCTCGGTTTGGTCCGCCAGACGGCCGCACAGTGACAGCGTTATCCACACTATCCACAGGTTTGTCCCCAGTTGTGCGACGCGTCCCACCCGATCTGGTTACTGGCCGTGGCTGATCATCCGGCTGGATCGCGCCGCCGAACAGGTCGTCGTCAGACACGTCGCACCTCCCCGTCGGCCACCAGATAGCGGGTCCCGGCCAGCTCGCTCGGCACATCTTCCTCCACCGCGGCCGTCACGAGGACTTGTTCGGCCCCCAACGCCACTTCGGCGAGTCGCTGCCGTCTGCGCCGGTCGAGCTCGGCGAACACGTCGTCGAGCACCAGCACCGGTTCGCTGCCCTCGGCGCGCAGCAGCTCGTAGGACCCGAGCCGCAGCGCCAGCGCGACCGACCACGACTCGCCGTGGCTCGCGTACCCCTTCGCGGGCACCTCGCCGAGGATCAGCTCCAGCTCGTCGCGGTGCGGGCCGACCAGGCTGACCCCGCGGTCCAACTCGGCCTCGCGCCGGGTGACCATCTCGGCGAGCAGCGCGTCGGCTACCACCTCGATGTCGGCGGACTCCCCGCCGGGCACCCCGTACCCGGCAGGCAGGCTGTCGGCGATCTTCGCCCGGTACACCGCCTGCGCGGGCTGCGACTCCGGCGCCACCCCGGCGTAGGCCGCGGCCACGTGCGGCGCCAGCGCGGCCACCAGGTCGAGACGGGCGGCGAGCAGCAGCGCCCCCTGCGTGGCGAGGTGGCCGTCCCAGACATCGAGCGTGGCGAGCGCGTCCGGGTCGGCCCGGCGGGCGCGCCGGTTCGTCGCGGCACTCTTGAGCAGCGCGTTCCGCTGGCGCAGCACCTTCTCGTAGTCGCTGCGCACCCCGGCGTATCTCGGCGCGCGCAACACGAGCAGGTCGTCGAGGAACCGGCGGCGCTCGCCCGGGTCGCCCCGCACCAGCGCGAGATCCTCAGGGGCGAACAGCACCGTGCGCAGGATGCCGAGCACGTCGCGCGGCCGCGGCACCGGGCCGCGGTTGATCCGCGCCCGGTTGGCCTTGCCGGGCGTGATCTCCAGTTCGACCGTCAGCTCGCGGCCTTCGTTGACCACCGCGCACCGCACGATCGCGCGGTCCTGACCGTGCCGTACCAGCGGCGCGTCGGCGGCCACCCGGTGCGAGCCGAGTGTCGCGACGTATCCGATGGCCTCGACCAGGTTGGTCTTGCCCTGGCCGTTCGCACCGACCAGTACCGCCGCGCCCGGCGCCAACTCCAGGTCGGCATGCTCCCAGGAGCGGAAGTCAGCAACCTGTAAGTGCCGGAGGTGCACTACTTCACTTCGCCCGATCCTGAGGTGGGGCCTGCCTTGTGCACCGCGTGGCCGCCGAACTGGTTGCGCAGCGCGGATACGGCCTTCATCGCGGGCGAGTCGTCCTGGCGGGAGGCGAACCGGGCGAACAGCGCGGCGGAGATCACCGGCGCGGGCACCGAGTGGTTGATCGCTTCCTCGACGGTCCACCTGCCCTCGCCGGAGTCCTCGACGTAGCCGGTCAACTCGGCCAGGCCGGGGTCCTCGTCCAGCGCCTTGACCAGCAGGTCGAGCAGCCAGGACCGGACGACCGTGCCGCGGGTCCACGCCTTGAGCACCGCGGGGACGTCGGTAACGGCCTCGGCCGCGACCAGTAGCTCGTACCCTTCGGCGTACGCCTGCATCAGGCCGTACTCGATGCCGTTGTGCACCATCTTCGCGAAATGGCCCGCGCCGACGGCGCCCGCGTGGGCGAAACCCTCCTCGCGGGGACCCTCCGGCCGGAGGCTGTCGAAGATCGGCATGGCGCGCTCGACGTCGTCCGCGGCGCCGCCGACCATCAGGCCGTAGCCGTTGTCCTTGCCCCAGACGCCACCGGACACCCCGCAGTCGAGGTAGCCGACGCCCTTCGCGCCGAGCAGCTCGGCGTTGCCCTTGTCGTCGGTGAACCGCGAGTTGCCGCCGTCGATCACCAGGTCGCCCTCGGCGAGCACGTCGCCGAGCTGGGCCACGGTCTGCCGGGTCGGGTCGCCCGCCGGAACCATCACCCACACGACGCGCGGCGCGTCGAGCTTGGCCACCAGGTCGGCGAGCGACTCGGTGTCGCTGACCGCCGGGTTGCGGTCGTAGCCGACCACGTCGTGGCCTGCGGCGCGCAACCGCTCGCGCATGTTGAAGCCCATCTTGCCCAGGCCGACGAGTCCGAGCTGCATCGAAATCCTCTCGCGACGGTCCGGCTCAGCCGGGAAGCCGGACGGGCATGAGCAGGTAGAGGTAGCCCGGGGTGACCTCGCCGTTCTCGCCGACCGGCTTGATCAGCGCGGGACGGTTGGGCGTGGTGAACGACAACTCGGCCCGGTCGACGTGCAGCGCGGCCAGGCCGTCCTGCAGGTAGCCCGGGTTGAACGCGATGGTCACCGGGTCGCCGGTGAACTCGACCGGCAGCTCCTCCTCGGCGCTGCCCTCGTCGTCGCCGCCCGCCGACAGGCGCAGGCCGCCGTCGGAGAACTCCAGCCGGACCTGGGTGCCGCGCTCGGCCACCAGCGACACCCGCTTGATCGCCTCGACCAGCGGCGCCACCGCGATCACGGCGCTGGAGGTCTGCTCGGAGGGCAGGAGTTGGCGGTAGCGCGGGAACTCGGCGTCGAGCAGCCGCGAGGTGGTGCGGCGGCCGGAGCCGGAGAGCCCCAGCAGGCCGTCGCCCGGGGACAGCGCGAGTTCGACCGTGCGCCCGGAGCTGCCCAGCGCCTTCGCGGCCTCGGCGAGCGTGCGGGCAGGGACAAGCACGGCCGCGTCGTCGACGTCGCCGGAGGGCTTCCACTCGAACTCGCGCATCGCGAGCCGGAAGCGGTCGGTGGCGACGAGGGTGAGCTTGTCGCCCGCGATCTCCACCCGGACACCGGTCAACATCGGCAAGGTGTCGTCCTTTCCCGCCGCGACCGCGACCTGGCTGACCGCCTGGCCGAAGACTTCGCCCGCCAGCTCACCCGCGTGCTGCGGCATCGCGGGAAGCTGCGGGTAGTCCTCGACCGGCATGGTCGGGAGGCTGAATTTGGCGTTGCCGCAGGTGATCGCGACCCGAGAGCCGTCGACCGAGAACTCGACGGGCTGGGCGGGCAGGGACTTGGTGATGTCGGCCAGCAGCCTGCCGGAGACCAGGGTACGTCCGCCGTCGGCGACTGTCGCGGGGATGCAGACGGTGGCCGACACCTCGTAGTCGAACCCGGAGACGGTCAGCCCGTCGGTGCCATCGGCCGAGCCCGCGTCGAGCAGGACTCCGCCGAGGACGGGGACGGGAGGCCGGGACGGGAGGCTGCGCGCGACCCAGGCGACGGCGTCGGCGAGGCCGTCGCGCTCGACGCGGATCTTCATGGGAGTCCTTTCCAGGCCCGACCGGTCGCCCGCACCGATCGTGCGGGGCGGGGCCGTCGAGCTGTCCACGCTGTAGGGCCCAACCGTAGAGCGTGATCGGTCCCCCCGTCATCCGGGGCGGTTCGGCCGCTGGCGGGCGGCGGACGAGGTGTCCCCAGATTCGGCGATCCCCTATTTCTTCTTTTAGTTCTTCCTTAAGAGAGAGAAGAACAGCAGTAGTAATAGGTCCTGTGGATTGTGTGGACAACCGGTGTCTGTGCAGGTCGGGTGCCCTGTGACCATGTGGACGAGTGGGTGGTCTGACCGGTGGACAACTCGGGCTGTCGGTGGATGGTTCGAGCGGGGCTCGGATCGGTCCACATGTCGGCCGAGTTGTCCACAGAACGCTCCCCAGATGTGGGTCGAGTAGTACCCAGGCAGGCGCTCGTCCGCCCACAGGGTTGTGCACAGGTGAAGTCCCCCGTATCGGTGATGCAGACCACCCGCTCAGGGCCGCTCGCGCGGGTTTCTGGGGGTGTGGACGGGCTCTCCACCGCCGCAGAAACCTCGCGAACCGGTGTCGTGGGGCGTCGACACTCCTCCGTCGACACTCGCCCGCGCGGCGGCGGTCGCGGCGTGGACGGTCGAGCGGGAGTTTTCTGGGGGTGTGGGCGGGCGTCCACGGTGCCAATAAAGATGCTTCGGACGGGATCGCGGGCAGGGGCCCGCACGGTCGGGTTCGAGCGGTGTGGACTTCAGCGGCGCGCGGCCGAGCGGACCCCGCCGGGGTCGGGCGGGGGCCTGTCGTCGCGTCGACAGCGCACGGGCGGATGTCTCACCGGATACCTCGGCCGACGCGGTTTATTGCGGCCGTGGACGGCTGCCCACAGCGGCAATAACCAGTGCGGTTGCGCGCAGGAGGGCAGGGTGCGGCCCCGGAGGTGCGGAGGGGAGCGTCAGGCTCGGGCGCGCTGCTTGATCCGGGAGGTCAGCTCCTGGACCTGGTCGTAGATGCGGCGCCGTTCGGCCATCTCCTTGCGGATCTTCTTGTCCGCGTGCATCACGGTGGTGTGGTCGCGGCCGCCGAAGGTCTGGCCGATCTTCGGCAGGGACAGGTTGGTCAGCTCGCGGCAGAGGTACATGGAGATCTGCCTGGCCTGCGCAAGCGCTTTCGTCTTGCCAGGGCCGCACAGGTCGTCGATGGACACGCCGAAGTACTCGGCGGTGACGGCCATGATCGTGGGTGCGGTGATCTCCGGCGCCTGCGAATCCGGGATGAGGTCGCGCAGCACGATCTCGGCCAGGCTGATGTCGACCGGCTGGCGGTTGAGCGAGGCGAACGCGGTGACCCGGATCAGCGCGCCCTCCAGCTCGCGGATGTTGGCCTCGACCCGCGCGGCGATGAACTCCAGCACCTCGGCGGGCGCGGCCAGCCGGTCCTGCGCGGCCTTCTTGCGCAGGATCGCGATGCGCGTCTCCAGCTCAGGCGGCTGGATGTCGGTGATCAGGCCCCACTCGAACCGGGTGCGCAGGCGGTCCTCCAGGGTCTCCAGCCGCTTGGGCGGGCGGTCGGAGGAGACCACGATCTGCTTGTTCGCGTTGTGCAGGGTGTTGAAGGTGTGGAAGAACTCCTCCTGGGTGCCTTCCTTGCCCTCCAGGAACTGGATGTCGTCGACCAGCAGCACGTCGATGTCGCGGTAGCGGCGCTGGAACGCCACCTTGCGGTCGTCGCGCAGCGAGTTGATGAAGTCGTTGGTGAACTCCTCGGTCGACACGTAGCGCACGCGCATCCCAGGAAACAGCCGCTGCGCGTAGTGGCCGACCGCGTGCAGCAGGTGGGTCTTGCCCAGGCCGGACTCGCCCCAGATGAACAGCGGGTTGTACGCCCGCGCGGGGGCTTCGGCGACCGCGACCGACGCCGCGTGGGCGAACCGGTTGGACGCGCCGATGACGAAGGTGTCGAAGGTGTACTTCTCGTTCAGCCGGGTCTTCGAGGTCTGCGGCTGCGCGGGTGCGGTGAAGGGCTGGCCGCTGGTCGGCGGCTGGCCGGTGAACGTCGGCCAGATCTCGTGGACGGTGGCGAGCGCGTCGCCCTCCTCGTCCACCTCCTCGCCGTCGTCCTCGCCGTCGGCGGCGAACTGGCCGGGCGGCAGCACGGCGGTGCCCGCCGCGGCCTGCACGTCCAACGCCGGGATGGTGACCGTGTCGCCGTCGACCTGGGGCAGGACCGGGGCCGACTTCGGCGCGACGGGCGCGACGTCGACCTTCACCGCGAGGGAGACCACGCGGCCGAGCCTGCGGGACAGCGCCGCGGTGATCGGCTCGCGGAGCGCGCGTTCGATCGCCTCTTTGGCGAAGTCACTCGGCGCCGACAGCAGCGCGGTGCCGTCGAGCAGGCCGATCGGCCTGGTCATCCGCATCCACGCGCGTTGCGACGGGGACAGCGTCCCGGCCGACAGCTCGCGGACCACCTGCTCCCACACCACACCGAGATTCATCTGGTGCTCGGACATCAGCGCCGTCCCCTCCCCTCGTCGGCATTTTGATAAGGCTGTCCCGGTGTGCGAGTGGCGTCAAACGCGCATCCACAGGTTTGTCCACAACTGTGCACGAAGGTACGGCGAACCGCAGAGAAACCCGTCGGGGGGTTCAAGGTACTCAGTGGCTCGGCGACGACGGCTCAGCAGGGGGCTCCCATTCCCCGTCCGGCCAGCCAAGAGACCGCACGCTAACAAGGGTCACCCGATGCCACAAGATGCGTTGTGGAGCAAGGATTCGACCGTCCACGCCCGGTCGCCGAACGGTGGCGCAGGGTGGATCAGCGGTACCCGGGTTTGATGCCCGCGACCCGGCTGCGTACCCTCATAAGGTCTCCCGCTTGTGGCGGGCGAGTCCTGCGTGCCCGTCGATCGGTTCGCGCGCGGGTTCGTCCAGACCGCACCGGGCAGGAGGCGCGCGACCAGCCAGACCTCAGCCGGAACCACCTGGCCAGCAAGTATCGGGAGAACGAGCCGTGAGCAAGCGCACCTTCCAGCCGAACAACCGTCGTCGGGCCAAGACCCACGGCTTCCGTCTGCGCATGCGGACCCGCGCGGGCCGCGCGATCGTGGCCACCCGCCGACGCCGGGGCCGCGACAAGCTGTCGGCCTGATCCCACCCGCCGCCGTGCTTCCCGCGGCCGCCCGGCTGACCAGCAGTGCGGACTTCCAGTCGGTGACCAGGAAAGGTCGCCGGGCGGGTCGTCCCCGACTCGTGGTGCACGCCGCGCAGGCGCGGACCGAGGTGGCAGCAGTCGAAGCCGACTCTCGTGCGACGCCGAGGGTCGGCTTTGTCGTGAGTAAGGCCGTCGGCAACGCCGTCGTGCGGCACCGGGTGGTCCGGCGGCTGCGGCACGTCGTCGGGGCGCGGCTCGGAACTCTGCGGCCCGGCAGCACGTTGGTCGTGCGGGCGCTGCCGGAGGCAGCAGGCGCGACGAGCGCCGAGCTCGGCCAGGACTTCGACGCCGCGATCCGCAGGCTGCACCTGGCCGTGGACGACATTGGCGGTGGGGCGTGAGCGAGGCAACCGCGGTGGACGACCGCGCGGTCGGGCGCGAGCCTGCCCGCCCCGGTCCGATCGCCCGCGTGCTGCTGCTCCCGGTGCGGGCGTACCGGCGGTGGATCTCGCCGCTGCTCCCGCCCGCCTGCCGGTTCTACCCTAGTTGCAGCGCGTACGCCGTCGAGGCGCTCACGGTGCACGGCGCGCTGCGGGGCGCATGGCTCGCGGTATGGCGGCTGCTCCGCTGCGGCCCCTGGCACCCCGGGGGGCTCGACCCCGTGCCGCCGAGGAAGACCGAGACCGAGACCGGGACGACCCGCCCGGCTGATCCGCTAGCTGCCGAGGAGTAGTCCGTGCTCGATTTCATCTACTACCCGGTGTCCTTCATCCTCTGGTGTTGGCACTGGGTCTTCGGCCACGTGTTCGGCGAGGCCAGCGCGGTCTCCTGGGCGTTGGGCATCGTGTTCCTGGTCTTCACCCTGCGCGCGATCATGTACAAGCCCATGGTCAAGCAGGTGCGCTCCATGCGGAAGATGCAGGAGTTCGCGCCCGAGATCAAGAAGCTGCAGAAGAAGTACTCGAACGACAAGCAGAAGCTCGCGCAGGAGATGCAGAAACTCCAGTCGCAGCACGGGGTCAACCCGCTCGGCGGCTGTCTGCCGATGCTTCTGCAGATCCCGGTGTTCATCGGTCTGTTCCACGTGCTCCGTGAGTTCAAGCCGGGCAAGACCGAGAACTACTTCTTCGACGAGCGCGGGGTGTCCTCCTACATCGCGGCGGACCTGTTCGGCGCGCGGCTGAGCAACTGGATCACCCAGCCCGCGGTGGAGTTGGCCAACTTCGAGGTGTCCCGGGGCGCGATCATCGTCGTCGCCGTGCCGCTGATGATCCTGGCGAGCGCGCTGACCCACCTGACCGCGCGGCACTCGGTGGCCCGGCAGAACCCGGACGCGGCCAACCAGCAGACCGCGCTGATGAACAAGCTGACGCTCTACATCTTCCCGCTGGGTGTCCTCATCGGTGGCTTCTTCTTCCCCATCGGCCTGCTCATCTACTGGCTCGCCAACAACGGCTGGACCCTGATGCAGCAGTACGTCGTCTACCGCAAGATCGACGCCGAGGAAGCCGAGAAGAAGACCGCCGCGATCGAGAAGCGCAACGCCGCCGCACCGAAGCCTGGACAGCGGCCGCAGCAGCGCAAGCGCGTCACCCCGGCGAAGCCCGAGGGCGTCGACGCGGCCGCCACGCCCGCTTCGGAGAAGGCCGCCGACGCGGCCCCGCCCGCCAAGGCTGAGCCCGACACCCCGGGCGCCAACGGCAAGGCGAAGGCGGCGGGGAACGGCAAGCCCGCAGGCGGCACCGAGATTCCCGGTCTGATCTCAGGCCGATCCCGCAGCAAGAAGTCAGGTCGCAAGAACCGCTGAGGCGTTGCACGACCTGGAGAGGAGAAACCGTGCCGGAAACGGTGCAGGAGTCCGAGAAGGCCACCGTCGAGGTGGAGAGCGAGGACGTACCGGCCGAGGGCGATGACCGCTCCCCCGGTTCCGCCGAGGAACAGCTCGTGCACGAGGGGGACATTGCGGGCGACTATCTGGAGAGCCTGCTCGACATCCTCGACTACGACGGCGACATCGACCTCGACGTCGAGGCGAGCCGGGCGATCGTCAGCATCGAAGGCGGCGAAGACCTGGAGAAGCTCGTCGGCCCGCGCGGAACGGTGTTGGAGGCGCTGCAGGAACTCACCCGGCTCGCGGTGCAGCAGGAGACCGGCACCCGCAGCAGGCTGATGCTCGACATCGCGGGCTGGCGCGCCGACCGGCGCGAGGAGTTGCGCGACCTCGGTCGCGCGACCGCGGAGAAGGTTGTCTCCAGCGGGGAGCGGGTGCGGCTGCAGCCGATGACCCCGTTCGAGCGCAAGGTCGTGCACGACGCGGTGGCGTCGGTGAAGGGCGTGCACAGCGAGAGCGAGGGCGAGGACCCGCGTAGGCGCGTGGTCGTCTTCCCGCAGTAGGACGCAGACCGAGAAGGCGGGGGCCCCGCCCCCCGGGGCGCCCCCGTCGGTTGTGTAGTGGCAAAAAGGCGGGGGGGGGGGGGCCGGGGGGGGGGCCCCCCCGCAAGACCCCCCCAAACCCGGGCGGGGTGTGA